>CAYYZU010000012.1:0-21368 GCA_964476205.1 uncultured Actinomyces sp.
CGTGAGCAGCTGCGAGAGATCCCCCCACTCCGCGGTGAAGAGCACGATGAAGCTGGTGATCGCGATGCGCAGGGTTGACGTGGAGCCGCCGGCTCGACGCGCCGCTGCCTCCTCGAACTCCTCCGCCTCTTCTTCTTCCTCCGCGAGCTCGGCGCTGCGCGCGCGCAGGCCCGACACGAGCATGAGGATGGCCCCGGCGGCGAAGAGCAGGCAGGTGATGCCCAGCACGAGTCGCTGGGGAAGCAGGCTGAGGAGGCCACCGGCCGCCACAGCAATGGCCGACTGCACCGCAAAGGCGACGGCGACGCCTATCCAGACGGCCGTGCGCCGATAGCGCGTCGAAAGCACGAGTGTCGCGATGAAGGTCTTGTCGGGAAGCTCGGCAGGGAAGATGAGGATGAAGGCGAGTCCGACAGTGGCGAAGTCGAGGATCATGACTCCGCGATTTTCCCGGCGAGAGACGGCCACATCACGGGAGTGGCTGGAGTGCGTGGCCCCGTCCACGGGGCGGGCGTGAAGTAGAAGCGCGCGGCCAGGTGGTAGGCCGCCGACTCGTAGCGTCCTCGTATGCGACGGAAGATCTCGAAGGCCTCGTCGCGATCGCGATCAACCGTCACGCCGGCGGCGGCGATGTAATCCACCGCGTGGTCGAAGTCCGTACGGCTGAGAGTGGACTCGCGCATCTCATAGTCGACGAGGACCTGGCGTGTGGAAGGAATTTGCCCGCGGAGGCTGTCGAGGGTGACCGCCTCGGCGACCGCGGACATGCCTTTCGGAAGGTATGCGTCGGCGGCGGTGGGGGTCCTTGGCTTTGACGGATCCCTCTCACTCACTCCGAAGACAGAAAGGGTCGCATCCAGGCGACGTCGCCAAGAGCGCAGGAGAACAAGCGAGTCGAGTGCGATCTCGGCAGCGTCAATGGACAGGATCGCCTGCCCGCCCTGCTCGAGCAATGTGACCGTGCGAGGGTCAGGCGGAGCAGAGCGGATAGCGCAGTGCAGTGCGGCCGCGTCCAAGGATGACACGAGGGCGACGAGCCAATTGCGCGTGCCGACCGACGAACGAAATCGATTGAGTGAGGGGTAGAGCGTCTGCGTGAGCCGCACCTGGGCTGCCCATGGGGTCCATTGGGCGAAGAGGTCGGGGAGGTCGCTCTCTCCCTGGAGGAACTGGACGCGGACCAGGAACTCAGGACCCCATTCGGGTGCCCCGCTGAGTCCGGTGTCGAGCAGCACCCGTGACTCGCGGGTAAGGAACGACTGATAGAGAGTGGGCAGGAAGCCGATGAGGAGGGCGATGACCGCGGGCCCGGTCATTGCGGCGAAGAAGTCGAGGATGGTGACTGTCTCGCCGGGCGTGCCGATGAGCCCCAGCGTGAGAAGCCCGGATCCGGCCTGCAGGAAGGCGTCGGTGATGCTCATTTGGGTGGCGCCGAACATCATGAAGGCGTAGGCGGCGAGGAAGAAGAGGAGCCACACCACGAGGGCTGCGATGATCCCCACGGGGCCACTCCAGGCCAGGATCCTGTCGCGCGCTGCGTAGGTGCGGGTGAGCCGAGCGAAGCCGGCGAAGAGTACGTCGGTGCCGCGGACGATGACAGCAAAGAGCCAGGACACCGACATTCGCGGGATGACCATCGTCCGCACGATGCTCATGCCGGCGATGACGAGCAGGACGACTCCCAGCAGGAACGGCGCCACCCGCGCCGCGGGATCCCAGGTCCCGAGTTCGGCCTCCAGCGCCCACGTCACGCCCCGAAGAGTAGTGGCGCCGGGGCCCCGCGGCTCCCCACTAGGCTGCACCGGTGACCTGGGATGCGCAGATGGGCGTCATCGTCGTGGGCGTCATCGCCCTGGTCGCCCTTGTGCTGTCGGTCGTCCTGGCTTTGCGAACGAGCCGGATGAAGACGCAGTACGCGGTCCTCTCTGCGGCCGACGGCCGGGCCTCCTTCGTCGAGGTCGTCGCCCGCAAGGCGGAGGAGGTGGAAGCCCTCAGGGACGACGTCGCCCGATTGGCGGACGATCTCCGGTCGACCCAGAGGGAACTCCAGATGGCGATCCGCCACGTCGGAGTCGTGCGCTACGACGCCTTCGGCGACATGGGGGGACGCATGTCCTTCAGTGCCGCGCTCGTCGACGACCACGGCAATGGGTTCGTCCTCACGTCCGTGCACGCCCGCAGCGAGTCGCGCAGCTACGTCAAGCAGTTGCGTGGCGGCATGGCCGAGGTATCGCTGTCCCCTGAGGAGTCGGCGGCCGTGGCCGATGCCGTGGCGAGCATCCCGCGCGGACGCTTGGAGTAGCGCCAGGCCGGAACGGCGACTAGGCCGGCAGCTTCACCCGACCCATTCCCGTGAAGTGGGTATTGGTCCACGGGGTGCCCTTGACTGTGCCCTTGACGACGCCGATGCCGTAATCGGAGGCGTGCACGACCTTGCCGTCACCGATGTAGATGGCGACGTGACGGGCGCCGTTCTCGAAGTAGAACGCAAGGTCGCCGGGACGAGCGTCCTTCAGCGAGATTCGCTCGGTTTCGTCGTACTGAGCGCGGCTGTAGTGGGTGAGCTTCACTCCGGCGGCGCGCCACGAGTAGACGACGAGGCCCGAGCAGTCGAAGACGTTGGGGCCCTCGCCTCCTGAGCCGTAGGCGTCGCCGATCTGAGCAAGGGCACGCTCCACGACCTGCTCGCGGATGCGATCTCCGGCCTCGAGAGAGTCGCGCTCGCGCTGGGCCTTCTTGCGGTAGTCGGTGGCGGCCTTGCGGCTGGCCTCCTCGTGGATGCTCCCGCGCGCTGACTCCTCTGCGGTGACCGGAGCGGCCGACGCGATGGGTGCTGTGACTGCCACGGCTGACGCGGCGAGCACGGGGGCGACCAGGGCGATGGTGATGCGGGCGGTGGTGCTGCGGGTGGTGCGGCGGATCGTGCTGCGCATGCGCTCCCTCTTCCGTCCGCCTCCCAGGTGAGCTGTCGGGCTCGGGCTGAAGAGCGCCCTACCCGCGTGCCGGAGCACACGGGATTCGCCCCAGGAGGGCCATGCCCTCCCGGCCGCGACCGGCTGTCGCGTCCGTCTCGTCAGGGTCAGGCCCTGACGTGGGTCCCCGGTACGACGCCCCTCGGATCCGGGTCTGATGCCCTAGGAGGCGGCTGGGCCGTCTCCGTCGGGCTGCCCCGGTCGAGGCTTGCCGATTCGGCGGTCCGCTCGTCGGGGGCGGTTGCCCCCATCTGCCGAGCGACTTCGTGACCCTGCCATGACCGATCGGGAAGGGGTCAAACCCATGTCCGAATAACGGAACGGTAACGGCACGTCACACGAGAAACAGCAGTAACGAATCCCCCGAAGGGTTCGGGCCATGGCCGTCCGATCGAGGAGGCCCGCCCTCTGGCCCGGAGGCGGATGTCAGGGAAGGGGGCGGCGGAGCAGGAGGATCACCCTTTCCGGCGTCATCCCGGCCCGTTCGTAGAGGGCGGTCGCTCCGGTGGTGTTGTCGCTGTCGACGGTGAGACCCACGAACGTCCGGCCGTCCCGTGCCGCCTGGGCGAAGGCGGACCGCAGCAGCCAGGTGGCAATGCCCCGTCCTCGCGCCTCGGGCACGACACCGAGCACGCGCACGTAGCTCCCGTCGCGGTCGGCGCGCGAGTCATCCTGCATGCATAGGCCGACGGGTTGGCCGTCGAGCCAGGCAAGCCACCACAGGTCGGGCCGGGCGTCGCGCCGATCACCGAACCACGGGATCCACTCCTCGTAGGGACGCGGCACGAAGCCGAAGTGCTCGGCGAAGGCGATCTCGTCGATGCGATGAAGCAATCGCCGATCGTCGTCCGTCGTCGCGATGGTGGTGGTCACTCCCTTCGGAGCCTCAGGGGCCTCGCGGTGCTCCGGTCCGAGATTGATGCGCATGTGCCAGAAGCGGCGCACCTCGGTGAATCCCGCAGCCTGGAGCACGTCGAGGTAGACCTCGTCCTGGACGAAGGCACCTGCTTCCGCTTTCCAACCCGTGTGGCCCGGCGGGTCGGCCAAACCGCCCCTGATGGGCTCGTCTGCTAGCCGCGCGGCCGCCTCGAGCCCCATCGTCACCAGGGAGGGGAGGAGGGCGCGGCCGTGATCGGGCACGGCGTAGGAGTCCACGAAGAAGGTCTTTGCGGCCAGGTCACGCTCGATTGTGAGGAGGCCCACGGGTGCACCGGCCTCGGTCAGGACGAGTCGATGCTCCTCCCGCATCGCGTCGGGATTAGCGAGGTCGGAGCGCACGGATTCCCGTGTGCAGTCGGCAATGTCGATCACGCCGACGTCCGACGCCGCGACGACCGAGTAAGCGAGATCGACGTCAGGACCGTCCACGTAGCCGTCTACGTCGGCGAGCTCGAGCGCGCGCGCGACGTAGCCGGGAGGAAGCACCCCGTGAGTGTAGGCGGGTCAGGCGGTGGGCAGTGCGGCGATGCGTCGCACGAGGTACGGAGAGAACCACCCGGCGTACTTCGCCTGGAGTGCGGGGTCACGCCAGTCCGAGCCGCTGACGACCTCGCGGCATGTCGACACGCCGCACAGGCAGCGGAACTCGTCGTAGTCGCTGGCATCGCACATGGCGTAGTCGAAGCTGAGCTCTTCGCCCGGCTCGATATCGCGCATCGCCACGAGGAGCTGCGAACCCGCAAGACCGCAGTTGGGCTCGCACGAGTGATTGAGCATGTCACCGGGCTCAGGCGTGTCGTCCGACACGAGGAAGAGATCGGTGTCGATCTGAATGGACCGATGCTGGCGATCGAGGGAGAGCGTCCCCAGTCGAGCGCTATCGACGACCCAGCCGCCAAACCCGGCGACAGTCTCGCCCTTGCTGATGCGCTCAATGGCGTAAGAGCCCCAGCCCTTGTCACCCGCCGGCCGAGCCTCGGCCTTGGGGGTCAGCCAGTTGTAGTCCAACGGGACCTCCTCGATCGCACGCAACCTTCGTCGCGTCACGCGGACGGGAAGTGTGACATGTATATGACCTGTTGTGAAATCAGTGACCCTGGCTGAACGTTCAGTCGGGATCGCCCTCCCCCTGCGCGGGTGACACCATGGACGCATGACGCAGGACAGCACGCCGGCGGAGACGCCCGAGAAGCAGGTTGTCGTCGTCGCGGAGTCCCGCACGCCTCCCGCCGGTGACTTCGTCCAGCAGCCCGCCAAGGTCATGCGCATCGGCTCGATGATCCGCCAGCTCCTCGAAGAGGTTCGCAGTGCTCCCCTCGACGAGGCCGCGCGTGCACGCTTGCGCGATATCCATTCGCGCTCCCTCAGTGAGTTGGAGGATGGTCTCGCTCCCGAGCTCGTCGAGGAACTCGAACGCCTCTCCCTTCCCTTCACGGATGAAGCGGTCCCTAGTGAGGCGGAGTTGCGCATCGCCCAGGCGCAGCTCGTGGGCTGGCTTGAAGGCCTCTTCCACGGAATCCAGACCGCGCTCTTCGCGCAGCAGATGGCCGCCCGAGCCCAGTTCGAGGAGATCCGGCGCCAGGCGATGCCGGGAGGGTTGCCCGGCGCCGACGGCGGACCCGAGGGACAGCCGGGCCAGGGTCCCGGCCTCTACCTCTAGCCTTGACCCGTGATCGATCCTCGCCTGCTTCGCGAATCTCCCGACGAACTGCGTGAATCGCAGCGTCGCCGCGGCGAGGATGTCGTCCTCGTCGACCGGCTCGCCGCGCTCGATGTCGAGCGTCGGGCAAAGCAGTCGGCGTACGACGACCTGCGTGCCGAGCAGAAGCAGCTGTCCAAGCGCATCGGCCCCCTCCAGGGCGCGGTGAAGAAGGGCGATACCTCTGCCCAGGTCGAACTCGACACGCTCATGGCGCAAGCGACCGAACTCGCGGAGCGCGTGAAGGCGGCTGACGCGGCAGCCACCGAGGCCACGCGCGCACTCGACGAGGCGTGGCTCGAACTCTCCAATGTCGTCGACATGCGCGCCCCGGTGGGTGGGGAAGCAGACTTCGCCGTACTGGAGACCGTAGGCACCCCCCGCGACTTCGCAGCGGAAGGCTTCACCCCGCGTGACCATCTCGAACTCGGTGAACTGCTCGGCGCCATCGACGTCGAACGCGCCGCCAAGGTCTCGGGCTCGCGCTTCTACTACCTGATGGGCGTAGGCGCGCTGCTGGAAATCGCACTGCTGAACCTCGCGATGGCGCAGGCCACGCGCAATGGCTTCACCCCGGTCATCCCTCCTGTCCTCGTCGCGCCGCGCGCGATGGAGGGCACCGGCTTCCTTGGGCAGGCAGCGGAGAACGTCTATCGGATCGAGTCCGACGACATGTATCTCGTCGGCACGGCCGAAGTCCCCCTTGCGGGACTGCACAGCGACGAGATCCTGCCCGCCAGCGCGCTGCCCAAGCGCTACGTCGGCTGGTCCTCGTGCTTCCGTCGTGAAGCCGGCTCTTACGGCAAGGACACGCGCGGCATCATCCGTGTGCACCAGTTCGACAAGGTCGAGATGTTCGTCTTCTGCGACCCGGCGGACGCGGAAGCCGAGCACGAGCGCATCCTCGGCTGGGAGCGTGACTTCATGGACGCTCTCGAGATCCCCTACCGGGTCATCGATGTGGCCACGGGAGACCTGGGGTCGAGCGCGGCGCGCAAGTTCGATATCGAGGCGTGGATCCCCACCCAGGGGACCTACCGCGAGGTGACATCGACCTCCAACACCACGCAGTTCCAGGCACGTCGCCTGGGGATTCGCATGCGTGCGGGCGACGAGGTGCAGCCGGTCGCCACGCTCAACGGCACGCTCTGCGCGATGCCACGCATCATCGTGGCGATCCTTGAGAATCACCAACAGGCGGACGGAACAGTGGTCGTGCCCGAGGCACTGCGTCCCTATCTCGGACGAGACATCCTCGAGCTGCCATGACCCGCGCGTCGCGCTTCCGCGGCGTCGCAGTCCTTCTCGCGGGGGCTGCCCTCCTTGCCGCGTGCACGGGCGGATCGGACAGTGTGTCCTCCACCTCGGCGGCGCCGACTCAGCCTTCGTCGAGTGCGCCCGCGCCGAGCCCCACGGCGACGCCGACTCCCGCGCCGACTCCCCCGCCGCTGGCTCCTGGCACGTCGCGTGGGCGGCTGCTCGTCGTGCAGCAGGCCGAGGACGCAGCACTCGTGTCGGGGGGTCAGCCCATTCGCCTCACGCTGGCGCGCACGGGCAATGTCGCTTCGTGGTTCACAGCGCCGCCCCAGAAGCTCGCGGGGACGATGACGACGGAGCAGGCCATGCTGAGCCTCGGCTGGCGTCCGGCTGATGACGGGACGACGGCCGTGCTACCCAACCCAAGGCCCAATGGGCTGCTGGCGTTCATGGGAGGGACGCTCGCGTTCACCGTGCAGCGCGCCAACGTCCGCGCCGACGGCACGCTCGTGATGGACATCCGCCCTATCGGTCCCATGCCCGCGACCGTGGAGTCCTACGGTCCGGTCTCCCTCACCCTCGACGGGGCACCGGGGGTCCTCGATCTCGAGGCCGCCCTCGGCGAAATCACCGTGCGCGTCATCGTCACAGGCGACCGCAATGAGCAGGCGATCGTGCAGGTGGTCGATGCGGCGGGTGAAATCGTCGAGACGGCGTTCGTCTCACCCGATCAGACTGTCGTCGACCGGTGGATCGACGTGACGTCGGGTGGCACAGTGTGGAGTGATCCCGTGCTGACCTTCACTCCTCCCGGGCGCAGCACACCCGGGACGGTGCGTGTGTCAGGCGTGCTCACCGTCGACGGCGTGGCGACGCAGCTCGACCGGATCATTGCCCGCTGGAGCATCCCCCTGAGGTAAGTCCCCAAACGTCGAGTGGCGGGTTATGCAGGTCGCGACGGCGTGTCGCGCTGCATAACCCGCCACTCAACGAAGTTGCGTCTAGGCGGGGACCGTGGGCAGGTTGCTCAGGGCCGGGGCGAAGCGCTCGTCGGAGAGTGTCTCGTCGACCATGGATCCCGCCAGGTACGACTCGTAAGCCGCCAGGTCGAAGTGGCCATGGCCGCAGAGGGCAGTGAGGATCACCGTCTCCTCGCCCGTCTCCTTGGCCTGCTCCGCCAGGCGGATCGCCTGCGCGATCGCATGCGTGGGCTCGGGCGCCGGGACGATGCCTTCGGACCGGGCGAACTTCACGGCACCCGCGAAGCACTCCGTCTGTGGGATCGCCACGGCATCCATGAGGCCGAGCTCGTAGACGTGCGAGATGAGCGGCGCCATGCCGTGGTAGCGCAGGCCGCCGGCGTGGATGGGGTCGGGGATGAAGTCGTGGCCCAGCGTGTGCATCTTCATGAGCGGGGTCATGCCCGCGGTGTCGCCGAAGTCGTAGGCGTAGACCCCGCGCGTGAGCGAAGGACACGACGCAGGCTCGACCGCGGTGATCTGCGGGTTGATCTTGCCCGCGAGCTTCTCGCGCAGGAAGGGGAAGGACAGGCCCGCGAAGTTGGAGCCACCTCCTGTGCAGCCGACGATGTGTGTCGGCGTATCCCCGGCCATCTGGAGCTGCAGCAGCGCCTCTTCGCCGATGACCGTCTGGTGCAGCAGCACGTGGTTGAGCACCGAGCCGAGCGCGTAGCGCGTGTCGGCGTTGGTGGCGGCGACCTCGACAGCCTCGGAGATCGCGATTCCGAGGGAGCCGGACCAGTTGTTGGGGTCCTTCGCGAGTTCACGGCCGATCGCGGTGACATCGGAGGGCGACCGATGGATCGAGGCACCGAAGGTCTCGATCATCAGGCGGCGGTAGGGCTTGGCGTCGTACGACGCACCCACCTGCCACACCTCGCACTCGAGGTCGTAGAGGGCGCAGGCGAAGGCGAGCGCCGTACCCCACTGGCCTGCACCGGTCTCGGTGGTGAGCTTCTTGGTGCCTTCCTTCTTGTTGTAGTAGGCCTGCGGCACGGAGGTGTTGGGCTTGTGCGAGCCGGCGGGCGAGACGCCCTCGTACTTGTAGTAGATGCGGGCCGGGGTGCCGAGCAGCTTCTCGAGGCGATGCGCTCGGAAGAGCGGCGAGGGACGCCACTGGCGATAGACATCGAGCACGCCACCGGGGATTTCGACGTACCGCTCGCTGGTGACCTCCTGCATGATGAGGTCCATCGGGAAGAGCGGAGCGAGATCGTCGGGCCCGACCGGGTCCATGCGGCCCGGATGCAGCGGGGGCGGAGGCGGAGCGGGCAGGTCGGCGACGAGGTTGTACCAGGTCGTCGGCATCTGGTCCTCGCTGAGCACGTACTTGTGCTGCTGCACGGTGTCGTCCATGGTGTCCGCCTTCCCTCACGTTCCGGATAGCCCGGGGTTTCGGACGGTACCCGACCTGGCAGCATGGCGCGCGTGGATTCCCAAGGTCGGTACGCCGTCCCTGTGCCGTCTGGCGTGAGGCTCATCGCGAGCGATCTCGACGGGACGCTGCTTCTCTCCGACGGCTCCGTCGGGCGCCGAACACGAGAGTCCCTCGATCGGCTGTCCGCCAGCGACCTGGACCTCATCATCGTCACGGGCCGTCCCCCGCGGTGGATCTCCCCGATCGTGGAGATGACCGGTCACCGGGGCGTGGGCATCGCCGCCAATGGCGCGGTCGTGCTCGACCTGGCCGACGGCCACGTCACCGAGGTCTTCCCCATGACCGGCGATGACGCGCTCGAAGCGGTGGACCGCCTGCGCCGCGAGGTGCCGGGCATGGTCTTCGCCGTCGAGCGCGCGCGACCCGGGGGGAAGCTCGCGCCCACAGGTGGAGCGTCGTACGACGCACTCGATGCGACTCTGGCCGATGCGACTGAGTTCGCACTCGCTGATGGCTACACGCCCCGCTGGCCGGTGCCACCCGAGACATACGTCGGGCCTATCGAGGAGCTCGTTGCCGCGGGCGATGTCGTCAAGATCCTCGCGCGCCCTGGGCAGGGCGCACCGATGGATCCCGAGGAGCTCTATGCGCGCGGCGCGAGTGCGATTGGGGACCTTGCTGAGGTGACGCACTCTGGCTACGGCGACTCGCTCATCGAGCTCAGCGCTGCCGGAGTCACGAAGGCGACGACCCTTGCTCGCGTGGCCGCAGCGGAGGGCCACGGCGCCCTGCACGTGGTCGCCGCTGGTGATGGTCCCAATGACCTGCCGATGCTGGCCTGGGCTGGTACGTCGTACGCCATGGCAAATGGTCATCCCGAGGTGCTTGACCTCGCGACGCACGTCCTGCCGAGCAACGACGACGAGGGCGTGGCCGACCTCATCGACGCGGTGCTCGACGAGCACGCGCGCGGCTTCAGCGCCTGAGCACGATCTTGCCGGTCACGTCGCCGGCCTCAAGGGCGCGATGTGCGTCAGCGGCATCGACCATTGGCATCACGCGGTCTACGACGGGCTTGACTATGCCGGCGGCGATCCAGGGCCACACGTGCCGCTCGACCTGGGTGCAAATTTCGGCTTTCTGCTCCGGGGTGCGGCCGCGCAGCGTTGTGGCGTGAAGAGTGCCGTTGCGGCGCAGCAGTGTCCCGAGATCGATCTCGCCCTTGACGCCCCCCTGCATGCCGATCACGACAAGGCGCCCACCGGGGGCGAGTGAGGAGATATTGCGCTCGAGGTACTTCGCCGCCATGTTGTCGAGGATGACGTCGACACCGCGACCGGCGGTCTCCGCGGCAAGGACCTCGACGAAGTCCTGCTCGCGGTAGTTGATGAGCACTTCGGCGCCGAGCTCCTCGCAGCGGGCGAGCTTCGCGGCCGACCCCGCGGTGACCGCGACGCGCGCACCGAGTGCTCGCGCGACCTGGATGGCCATCGTGCCGATGCCGCTGCCGCCGCCGTGCACGAGCAGCCACTCCCCGCGCTGCAGGTGCGCCACCATGACGAGGTTGGACCACACTGTGCAGGCCACCTCGGGCAGACCGGCCGCGGTGATGAGGTCCACACCGGCGGGGATGGGCATGGCCTGTCCGGCGGGTACTGCGACGCGCTCGGCGTACCCGCCTCCCGACAGCAGGCAGCACACTTCGTCGCCGATCGACAGCGACGTGACCCCCGGACCACGCTCGGAGACGGTGCCCGAGCACTCCAGTCCGAGCCACTCGGGCGCGCCAGGCGGAGGGGGGTAGAGGCCCTGGCGCTGGAGTAGGTCGGCGCGATTGACCGCGGCCGCGGCCACGTCGACGATCACCTCGCCCGGTCCGGCGACGGGATCGGGCACCTCCTGCCAGGCGAGCACGTCAGCATCACCGGGTTCGGTGACAACGATTGCGTGCATGTCAGGCAACCGGCGGAGGGGCAGCGCCGTAGCCGTTGGCCTCGGTGTGGCGAATGACGACGAGCTGGTCGCCCTTCTGCAGGATGCGGATATCGCTCGTGTCGAAGCGATGGACGACATCGTCGCGGATGACCGCAAGCACGATCTGGCCGGTCGCATCCACCTCTGTCGGGGAGACGCCTAGTTCTTCCTTGGTGATGTCGCGCTGGACGACCTCAAGGCCGCGCCCGGAGTCGAGCAGGTCCTCCATGAGCGTGCCCGCGACGGGCGAGAGGAGTGAGAGGGCCATCAGGTGACCCGCGGATTCGGCCGTGGGGATGACGCTGCTCGCGCCCGACTGGCGCAGGATCTGAGCGTTCGCCGCCTCGCGCGCGGCGGCGACGATCTCGGCCTTAGGTGCCAGGCGTCGAGCGGTGAGGGTGACGAGCACCGAGGTGTCGTCTTCGTCCGTGGCGACGATGATCTTGGAGGCCCGCTCGGTCGCGGCATCGCGGAGGACATCCTCGCGGCGGGCATCGCCGAGCACGCCGGCAAGGCCCATGCGGTTGGCGTCCTGGACCGCGCCCTTGTCGGTGCTCACCACGACGATGGACAGGGGTGACATGCCGCTGTCGAGCAGCATGCGTGCGGCAGAGCGCCCCTTGACGCCGAAGCCGACGATGACGGTGTGGTCTTCCACGCGCTGCCTCCAGCGGTTAGTGCGGATCTCATTGCGAGTCTTCTGGGTGAGTACCTCGATGGTCGTGCCGACGAGCACGATGAGGAAGATGAAGCGCAGCGGGGTGATGACAAAGACATTGACGAGTCGGGCCGACTCACACACGGGGACGATGTCGCCGTAGCCGGTCGTCGAGAGGCTGACCGTTGCGTAGTAGAAGGCGTCCACCCACGTGATGCCGCCGATATCCCCACGGTCGGCGTAGCAATCGCCCTCGAAGTAGACGATCGCAGCCGCGATGACCAGCGCGCCCACGGCGATGAGGACGCGCACGATGATGTTGCGGGAGGGGCTCCACGGCCTGCTCGGCAACTTGATCCGTGCGGTCAAGGCCTCCGGATCGTCGTCACCAGCGAGCGAGCTCGGGCGCCTCTTGTCGGCCACGTCGCCTGACGCTAGCGGACGACCGGCACGGGGAGCAGCGTCACCGTGCTTCCGGCGAGCCCGCCCGAGGGCGGGATGGCGACGAGTGCATCGGCCAGGGCGAGGCTGCGCAGCATGGCGGGGCCGTCGAAGCGGAGCGGTCGCGCCTGGCCGTCTTCCACGACGACCGGGATGATCCGCGTGTCGTGGGGGTGGCTGGTGACGTCGACGCCCAGAACCACTTCGCGGTCGTCGACCGGTACGCCGCGAAGGGTGGCGATGACCGGCGCAGCCAACGTCACGAGGCCGCTCACGGCGGCCAGCGGATTGCCCGGGAGGCCGACGATCGGCCGACCGTCGGGGAGCACGGCGAGCAGCATCGGGTGCCCGGGCCGCACTTGAACGCCGTCGACGATCCACCGCGCTCCGAGCTGATCGAGGACGTCGTGGACGAAGTCGACAGGGCCCGACGCGGTGGAGCCGGTCGTCACGATCATGTCGGCGGTGGAGTCCTCGATCTCATCGAGGAGTGCCTGCCGGGTATCCGGCACACGGATGGGTGGATTGGCCCGCGCGCCGAGGTCCGCGAGCCACGGCGGCACGAGCGGGCTGAGGGCATCGCGCACGCGACCTGGACGCGGCAGGCCGCGATCGAGGAGCTCGTCTCCGAGGACGAGCACCGCGACGGTCGGTGGCGGGATGACGTCGAGGGTGTCGTAGCCCGCGGCCGCAGCGAGTCCGAGCATCGCGGGCGTGACGACGGATCCCGCGGGGACGAGCGGCTCCCCCTCGGCGCACTCCTCGCCACGCGGGCGCACGTCTGTGCCGGGTGGCAGTGATGAACCGCTGTCATCAGGCAAGCCTGTGAGCGGATCGAGCGGGAAGAGCCGATTGCCATGGAGCGCGGTCTCGATGCCCGCCTGTTCCGTGCGGAGCACGGCATCGCAGCCGGCGGGCAGCGCGGCCCCCGTCGCGATGGCGACTGCCGTGCCCGGATCGAGTCGGGTGAGTGCCTCGTCGCCTGCGCGGACGTCAGTGTCGGCGAGGTGCCACGGGCTCGGACCGGCGACGGCGTAGCCGTCCATGGCGGCCGCGTCGAACGGTGGGAGGTCGGTGAGTGCTGCGATGGGGTTCGCGAGCGCGCAGCCGAGCGCGGCCTCCAGGCGCACGGCGACGGGGTCGAGCGGCCGCGCGGCCGCAGCCGCGACGCGGCGGGCCTGGTCCCAGGGGAGTGCGGTGCTCACCTCATCAGGGTGCCACCGCTTGATCGAGGAGGGCAGCCGACGCTCCGTGAGGAGGCCGGTCCCGGGCGCGGTCCCGCGGATTCCGACGGTTTATGACGCGTACTTCGCCTGCGAAGTGTCCAAAACCGTCGGAATCCGGAGGCCGTCGGAATGGGGATGGATCTCTTTACCCGGGCCTTACCTCGGCTTGGCCTCCCTCTGCTGAGGAAGCGGTTTCCTGGACATCACCAGGGCACACGAGTCCTGGTCAGAGCCTGAAGAGGCACGCACGAGGAGGGGCAATGAAGCAGACGAAGAAGATGGTGGTCGCCGCCGCAGCGGCGGTCGGTGCCGTGGCGGGGGGCGTCGTCGCGCTCGCCAATGTGCCGGTTGGGGCCGCCCCGGAGCCCACCGCCCAGGCGGTCGTGGCGTCGTCGATGCCGAGTCCCTCCGATCCGGCGGAGGCGGCCGAGCGTGCCCGCCTTGAGGAAGAGATCGCCAAGGCCCAGCGCAAGCTGGATCGCCTGGCATCGGCATCCCCGACGGCAGCTGCCGTGGTCGCGAGCGGTGAGACCGTCACCGTGCAGGGCGCCGGAAGCAACACCGGTGGCGGCAATGCGGGTGGCGGCAATACGGGTGGTGACACTGCGTCGACCCCCGCACCCCAGCCGTCGAGTGACACCTGGACCGGATCGTCGGGCAGCGGCAACGCTGGCTACGACGAGGACGACGAGGGCGAGTACGACGACGACGGCGGCTATTCCGACGAGGACGAGTCCGACGATGAAGACCACGACGAAGACGACGAGCATGAGGGCGACGATGACTAGGACACGACCCACCCGCGCGAGCTGGTCGGCGGCCGCGGTCGTCTCACCGATCGTGGCGGCCCTCGCCGCAGGATCCATCCTCTGGGCGGCGAGCAACAATCCTCTCGCCACCGCTGGAGAATCGAATGCTCCCCAGACGGTCGCGACTGCTCAGGTCGCCTCCACCCAGCCTGCGCCCACGACGGATCAGCTCTCGCTGGACCAGCTGCGCAAGAAGGCCAAGAAACTTGATCGCGCGGTGGCCCAGGCTCGTAAGGAGGCCCGCGCCGCACGCGCGGCCGGCGTTGTCATCGCCGCATCTGGTGGATCGACGTGGGTTCCGAGCACGCCATCAACCTCCGGCGGCGGCAGCAATGCCCAGCCCGCACCCGCGCCTGCGCCCGCACCGGCTCCCGCTCCGGCGACGGACACGTGGACCGGATCGTCAGGAGGCTGAGGTGACCACCGTGACTCAGGACGACGTGATCCATCGCTTCCGGGCGATGGCGAGTGAGGTGACGGTGCGGGTCATCGATCCGATGCGCGATCCTTCGGATGCCGTCATGGAGGTTGAGGGCATCTTCCGCGATATCGAGCGGACCTGTTCGCGCTTCGATGACACCAGCGACCTCATGCGCGCCAACGCCCGTCCCGATGAGTGGACCCACGTGGCTCCGTCCTGCTTCGCGGCGATCGAGGTCGCCTACGCGGCGTACGGGCGCACCCAGGGTGCGTTCGATCCGCGAGTGCTGCGCACGTTGACGGCCATGGGCTATGACCGTTCGCTCAACTTCGCCGCGGGCGGCGTCTCGACCTCCGCGAGCGACCTCCCCGAGTCCTGGGCAGTCGAGCCCTGGCACCCGGAGTTCGATCACGCCGGGTCGCGCGTGCGGCTTGGCGACACTCCCATCGATCTCGGCGGCATTGGCAAGGGGTACGCCGTGCGCCGGGGAATCGAGGCCCTCGCCGGACTTGGCCGCGCGGCCCTGGTCGAAGCGGGCGGTGACCTCGCGACCTACGGCGACGGACCCGCGCGCGAGGCCGGTGAGACGCGCGCGTGGCGCGCAGCGGTAGAGGATCCGCGACAGCCCGACAGGGGCGGCTCCGCCGTCCCGCCGGGCCACTCGGACCAGCCCATCGCCGTGCTCGATGTCTCCGACGCTGCCGTGGCGACGTCGTCGATCAAGCTCCGCAACTGGCGTGCCGGTGGCCGAGACGTGCACCACCTCATCGATCCGCGCACGGGCCGGCCGGCCGCGTCAGGCCTGCGCTCCGTCACCGTCGTGAGCGACGACCCGGCGTGGGCCGAGGTGTGGACCAAGGCTGCCTTCCTGCAGGGCGAGGCAGACATCGCCGATTTCGTCGAGGGAGCGGGCATCGCCGCGCTGTGGATCGATGACAACGGCACGCTCCGCAGCAGCGCTTCGCTGCGCGACCGCATCCTCTGGGAGGCCCCCGATGCCCGCTGACCTGAGCACGAACGACGAGGAGATCACGCCGAGCGTCGGCCGCGGCGTTGCGATCGGCGCTGTCCTGGGAGTGTCCGCTGGCATCACGGGTGCCCTCCTCGGCTACGCGTGGATGACCGCGACCGGCAGCGACATGGGCCTGTGGGTCATCGCCCGCGCATCCGGTCTCGTCTCCTATCTCCTGCTGACGGCCGTCACCATCGTCGGCCTGCTCATGGCGTGCCCGCCCAAGTCAGCCGCGCGCTTCCTCGGTGTGGCCCAGCGCCTGCGCCTGCACGTCCTGCTCGCGATCTTCGCGCTCGTCTTCGTCGTGCTCCACGTCGTCGTTCTCGCGATCGACCCGTGGGCCGAGGTGGGCTGGTGGGGAGCGCTCGTGCCCTTCGGATCGGCGTACCGGCCCCTGCCCGTGACGCTCGGCCTCCTCGCCCTGTGGTCCGGCCTGATCTCCGGCGTGACCGCGGGCCTCGCGGGTCGCGGACTGGGTCGGATGTGGCTCCCGCTGCATCGGCTCGCGGCCGCGGGCTGGGTGCTCGCCTGGCTGCACGGAGTGCTCGCCGGCAGCGACACCCCCGCATGGCTGTGGATGTACGTCGTGACCGGCGCTGCAGTCCTCATCCTCGTCGTGCGCCGCGTGATGGTGCGCACTCCGAAGGACCAGCTCGACGAATTGCGCGAGGAGCGCATGCCACGTGAGGAGGTGCTCGGATGAGCACGATCGACCTTGAAGCGACCATGAGCACAGGCCACCTGCTCGCACAGCCACTCGTCTACCCGGGTTCGGGATGCACCCTGCCGCTTCACGGGGACATCGAGAACCTCGCCACGCATCGCGCGCGGCGGGGGATGCCCGTACTCACCGGCAGCGCCTTCGCGGACGCCCTGTCCGGCAGCGAGCTCACAGGTCGCGGCGGCGCGCATGTGCCCGCGGCGTGGAAGCTGACGGCAGCGCGTGATGCCGGTCCCGGAGGCACTGTCGTCATCAATGGCGCGGAGGGCGAGCCCGGATCCGCCAAGGACATGGCGTTGCTGCAGACGCGTCCCCATCTCGTGCTCGAGGGCGCACTTGCCGTCGCGGACGCGATCCGCGCGCGTGAGGTCGTCATCTGGCTCCACGAGTCTGCGGGGGCGAGCCGCGCCTCCATGGCAGAGGCAGTGCGCGAGCGGCGCGATGAACTCAACGTGCGCGTGCGGATGCTGCTGGCGCCGGAGGGCTATGTCGGTGGCGAGGCGTCCGCGGTGATCAGTGCCATGCGCGGTGGCCCAGCGCTGCCGCAGTTCAGCCGCGACCGCGTGCGTCCCTGGGGTGACGGTCCCGCTGTGCTCGTGCATAACGCCGAGACGCAGGCGCGCCTGGGGCTTCTCGCCCTGGGCGGTGATGCTGTCGCGACTTCGCTTGTCACCGTCGCCGAGTCGGCCGCACCGCTCGACTTCGTGCGCCGCACGGTCCTTGAGACAGACGCGACGATGACCTTCGCCGACGTGCTCGCCGCGGCGGGTGCACCGGAGCCGCAGGCAGTCCTCCTCGGTGGCATGGGCGGCACCTGGGTGCCGTGGTCCGACCTCGGCGGCATGTCGGTCGATCCGTGGGAGTTGCGCGCGGCCGGTCTCTCGCTGGGCGCGGGCATTCTCCACCTGCTCCCGAAGGGCCGCGACGGCCTCACAGAGAGCGTGGCGATCCTCGACTGGCTCGCCGAGCAGTCAGCCCGCCAGTGCGGACCCTGCATCTTCGGCTTGCCGGCGTTGGCCGACGCGGTACGCCGCACCGCTCGCGGCCGCGACGGTGGCGAGGCACAGCGGATCAGCGACCTCATCTCCGGACGTGGGGCCTGCCGCCACCCCGATGGTGCGGTGCGCATGGCGATGTCGGCACAGGAGGTCTTCGGCTCATGAGACTCGCGATCAATCCAGCAGCGTGCGACGGGCTGGGGATGTGCGCGCACCAGGCACCCGACGTCATCCAACTCGATCCCTGGGGCTACCCCATCGTGTCCAGCGACGAACTCGAGGGCGCAGAGGCAGATCAGGCGAGCCGGGCGATTCGCGCGTGCCCGCGTAGCGCCCTCTTCGTCGCGACGTGACGGTGTGACGGCTTAGTCGTCGTCATCGTCCTCGCCACCATGGTCATCGTCGCCGGAATCGTCATCGTGGATGTCTTCGCTGGCGCTAGGGGCTGGCGTCGGCACCGGGCGGGAATCCTCTACGTCGACCACCGTGTGTGGCGCAGGTGGTGGCTCCGAGGCCGCGAGGGTCATGACGGCGGCACCCACGGCGATGCCGAGGGCAAGGATCGTCGCGATGGTCGCGGCGACGAGCGAAGGCCTCACTCCCTCAGGGTAGGCAGGCCGGGAGAGTTATCCCCGCTGCCCGGGTGAAGTCCAGGTAAGGCCTGGCGCCGGGAACGCATGGACCGCCTTGCGCCTGCGACCATGGGGCCACTATCGGGAAGGACTGCAGGGTGAAGGTGCTGGTCGTCGAGGACGATCCCGCTGTCGCTGAGCCCCTCATCGAGGGCTTGAAGCGCCATGGGCTCGATGTCGAGCACGTCGCTTACGCCTCTCAAGCGGTGACAGCAGCCCGTGACGCCGACGTCGTGCTCCTCGACCTCGGCCTGCCGGATGACGACGGGCTCAATGTCCTGCGCTCCGTGCGGGCGACGTGCGAGGTGCCGATCATCATCGTGACGGCACGCGGCGACGAGACCGATCGCGTCGTGGGCCTCGAACTCGGTGCCGATGACTACGTCGTCAAGCCCTTCTCCGTCCGGGAACTCAGCGCGCGCATTCGCGCCGTGAGTCGCAGACGCCGCGTTGAGGCAAGCCTGGACGCGGGCCGCGTGCACATCGACCGATCCCGGCGCCAGGCAGAGTTCGATGGAGTGTCCCTCGACCTCACGGCGAAGGAGTTCGACCTTCTCGCGGTGCTCGCCGAGGAGCCGGGCCGCGTCGTACCTCGCCAGGAACTCCTCTCCCGCGTCTGGGATCCCGTCTGGCACGGCTCCGGCAAGACGCTCGACGTGCATGTCTCGTCCTTGCGGCGCAAGATTCCTGACCCGACGGCGATCGAGACGGTGCGCGGTGTGGGCTATCGCCTCGCCGACGAGGGCGGCGCGGGGCGGTGACCCGGCGACTCGTCCTTGCGATGACAGGACTCGTGGCGCTCGTCGCGTTGGGTCTCGCCGTGCCCATCGCCCTCATCGTCGACAACGATCAGCGCGCCGCACTCGTGTCGGACCTCGAGGTGGAGGCCATGACCACTGCCTCGGTCCTCGCCTCGCAGCC
The DNA here is from genome assembly GCA_964476205.1 of uncultured Actinomyces sp. Taxonomy (GTDB): domain Bacteria; phylum Actinomycetota; class Actinomycetes; order S36-B12; family S36-B12; genus Mxb001. The sequence continues at coordinate 19,078 of CAYYZU010000012.1, forward strand.
GGAGTCCGAGTGGCAGGTGACCGCCGAAGGAGTCGCGCAGCGTACGGGTGCGCGGGTGGTCGTTGTCGGCACCGATCTCCAGCTCATGGCCGACTCGGACCAGACGGCCCTGGACCGGTCCTTCGATCGGCCTGAGATCACGGACGCGCTCGCGGGCCAACTCTCGTCCGACGTGAGGTACTCCACGACCCTTGGAGTGGACCTTCGCTATGTCGCAGCCCCGGTGGTCAAGGACGAGCGCATCGTGGCGGCCAGCCGCCTGTCGCTGCCGGAATCCGAGGTGGATTCCGTGATCCAGCGGACACGATGGTCGCTCGCGGCCTTCGTCGCCGCGGTGGTCGTTGCGGCGGCCCTCATCGCGTGGATCATCGCCAGTTCGATCGCGGGTCCGCTGCAGCGCGTCGCCGAGGTGGCGGAGGAGCTACCGGAGGATCTGGAAGCACGGGCCGATGAGGGGAAGGGTCCGCCCGAGGTTCGTGTCGTCGCGCGCACGCTCAACCGCACGGCTGAGCGCCTCGCGCGACTGTTGCGCCGCCAGCAGCAGGTGGCCGCGGACGCCTCCCACCACCTGCGCACTCCGCTCACCGGCGTGCGCCTGCGCCTGGAGGCAATCGAGGACACCTCGACGGACGAGGACATCCGCAGAGATGCCGCGGCGGCGATCGCGGAGGTTGACCGGCTGAATCGCCGAATCGACCAGATCCTCGCGCTTGCTCGCAGCGATGCGGGACAGGGCGCGGAGCCGGTGGACGCCGGTGCCGTCGTGGTCGGCCGGGTCGCGCACGCCGAAGCAGCCGCGGCGGCGCGGGATGTCGCTCTCGGTGTCTCAGTGGCCGAGGACGTGCCTCTGGCCTTGGCACCGCGCGGTGTCGTGGACCGTGTCGTTGACGAACTCCTGGGCAATGCCCTGGCCTACGCACGCTCCTACATCACCGTGAGCGTCGCGCGCGATGGCGCGTCCGTGCGCATCGACGTCGAGGACGACGGTCCGGGTATCCCGGAGGAGGAGCGCGCACGCATCTTCGATCGCTTCACGCGAGGTGCTCAGGCGGTGCCGGGAGGCAGCGGCCTGGGCCTGGCGCTCGTCCGCGAGTCCGCTCTCGCTGCAGGCGGTGATGCCTGGATTGAAACGGGCGCGGACGGTGGTCTGCGCATGTGTACGCGATGGCCTGCGATCACTCGCGATGCAGGCCGAGGTCCCACTCCCCGCTGAGGCGCATGAGTGCGTGCGCTGCCTCGTTGAGCTTGTCGTCCCCGGCCTTGGCAACGGCGTATCCGAGGAGAAATGTCGTGATGGGCGCGGCGGGTCGGTCGACCGCGTGGGCGGCATCGCGCGCGACGTCGAGGAGGAGTTGGGCGTCGACCTCGGGGATGTCCACGCCGAGGTCGGTGGCCAGGGCCTGACGGGCGACAGCGGTCCACTGGCTGAGCGGGTCGTGAGTCATGCCCCCATCCTCCCCCACTGCGTTGTTCTTACCGGTGTGGTCGCTAAGACGTGCTCGTTAGCGACCACACCGGTAAGAACAACGACTTGACGTCAGCGTCAAGTTGACGTTAGTGTCAAGTTTATGGCGCCCGTCCTGCGCTCCCGCCTCGATCCCGCCGTCACGGCGGCCAATCGCATGGCCATGCTCGAATCCCTCGCCGAGATCGACACCCTTCTGGCCAAAGTGGTCGCGGGCGGCGGTAGCAGCGACCCGGACAAGAACGCCCGCACCGTCGCCCGCCACCGCGGCCGCGGCAAGCTGCTCCCGCGCGAGCGCATCAACCTCCTGCTCGACCGCGGTTCGCCCTTCCTCGAGCTGAGCCCGCTGGCCGGCTGGGGCACCGATGACCCGCTGGGCGGTGGCGTCGTCACCGGTATCGGCCGCGTGCACGGCACCGAGTGCATGGTCGTCGCCAACGACCCCACCGTGAAGGGCGGATCGCAGGGACCGACGTCGGTGGCCAAGGGCCTGCGCGCCATGGAGATCGCGCGCGTCAATCGACTTCCGCTCGTCAGCCTCACCGAGTCCGGCGGCGCCGACCTGCCGAAGCAGGCCGAGATCTTCGTGCCGGGTGGTGCGAGCTTCAAGAACCTCACGCAGCTCTCCGCCGCGGGCATCCCCACGGTCACGCTCGTCTTCGGCAGCAGCACCGCGGGCGGTGCCTACGTACCAGGAATGAGCGATTACGTCGTGCTGCAGAAGGACGCCGCGCGTGTCTATCTGGGCGGACCGCCACTGGTGAAGATGGCCATCGACGAGGACGCCAACGAGGAGGATCTCGGCGGCGCGGAGATGCACGCGCGC
>CAYYZU010000013.1:0-12166 GCA_964476205.1 uncultured Actinomyces sp.
GGCGCGTCGTACGCCTTCTACACGGTCTTCGGCGTGCGCTTCGCGCGTCAGGGCGAGCAGCCGACGCATGTGCTCGCGGCGTCATTCGCTGTCTCCGGAGTCATCCTCGTGCCGGTCTTCCTGCTGTCGGGCACGTGGTGGATGTCGTGGTCGTCGATCCTGCTCATCCTGTGGCTTGGCCTGGCCACGACGACGCTCGCCTACATCCTCTTTGGCATGGGCCTGCGTTTCCTGCAGCCTGGCCACATCGCGACGCTCAACCTCGCCGAGCCTGTCTTCGCGACACTGCTCGGGGTCTTCGTCCTCGGAGAGGTCCTAGGTCCGCTCGGCGTCGTCGGATGCGCTCTTGTCATCGTGGGCCTGGGAGTGTTGGGCATCGCCGAGGGACGGAGCACGTCATGACGGACCATCGCTCGGGGTTGGCCTGCCTGGTGGGGCGTCCCAATGCGGGCAAGTCCACGCTCACCAACGCACTCGTCGGCACCAAGGTGGCCATCACGTCACGTCGTCCGCAGACCACGCGCCACGTCGTGCGCGGGATCGTCACGCGGCCCGACGCGCAGCTCGTGGTGCTCGACACCCCCGGACTCCACAAGCCCAAGACGCTGCTGGGCGAGCGCCTCAATGACCTCGTGCGCGAGGCCTGGTCGAGCGTCGACGTGGCCGCCCTGTGCCTGCCGGCGACCGAGAAGGTCGGCCCGGGAGACACCTACATCGCCAGCGAGCTCGCCAAGGCCCGGCGGGGTGGCGCACGCGCGACCTTCGCGATCGTCACCAAGACCGATGCCGCCTCACCCGCGCAGGTGGCCGAGCGGCTCGCGGAGGCCGCAGCGCTCGGGGAGCGAGCAAAGCTCGAGTGGGCCGAGATCGTCCCAGTGTCGGCGGTCACGGGCGACAACGTCGGTTTGCTGAACGATCTCTTCGTCTCGCGACTTCCCGAGGGCCCCGCGCTCTACCCGGACGGCGAGTCGACGGATGAACCTGAGGAGACGCTCGTCGCCGAGCTCATCCGCGAGGCCGCACTCGAAGGCCTCTCGGATGAGTTGCCGCACTCGCTCGCGGTGGTCGTCGACGAGATGGAGTTGCGAGAGGACCGCCCGGAGGATCGCCCGCTCCTTGATATCCACGCCATCGTCTACGTCGAGCGTGACAGCCAGAAGGCCATCGTCATCGGGAAAGGTGGTGCGCGACTGAAGGATGTCGGCACCACCGCACGCCGTGGCATCGAGGCTCTCCTGGGCACTCCCGTCTTCCTCGACCTGCGCGTCAAGGTCGCCAAGGACTGGCAGCGCGACCCGCGCCAGTTGCGCCGCCTCGGCTTCTGACCCTGGCAACTTCGGAAGATCGGTGAGGTCTGCTCGCTCGTGTCCCGGAAGTTTCATCTTGATGCCGCCGAATGTGCGGCTGAGTGCGAGTCCTATGAGGAACAACCCCACAATGCACCGTCGCGTGACGTAGGTACCACTCAACTTCGAGCGGAGGATGTCGAAAAACGACATCCTCCGCTCGAAGTCTTGATCGAGAGGGGAGGACCTCTCCGCAGTGGGCCCACCGGTGTCGGCCGCCACGCCCGTCTCCCACGTCCGGGCCGGCTACATCCAGCCCTGCGACGATGGGTGCGAGGGCAAGGATGGACGCGAGGGGAGTGAGTCGTGCCGACGTACCGTGACGAGGCGATCGTCCTGCGCACCCAGCGCCTGGGCGAGGCCGACCGCATCGTCACGCTCCTCACCCGCGCGCACGGACGGGTTCGCGGAGTCGCCAAGGGCGTGCGCCGCACGGGCAGCCGCTTCGGTGCGCGACTCGAGCCCTTCACGCACGTGGACGTCCAGCTCTACGAAGGCCGCTCGCTCGACACGGTCACGCAGGTGGAGTCGCTGGCCGCGCACGGCGCGACCTTGTCGGCGGACTACCCGCGCTGGACCTCAGGATCAGCGATGCTGGAGGCGGCCGAGCGGCTCACGCCCATCGAGCGCGAGCCCGCCGTGCAGCAGTACCTCCTGCTCATCGGTGGCCTGCGCACGCTGGTGTCGGGCACGCACGATCCCTCGCTCATCCTCGACGCGTTCCTCGTGCGCTCCCTCGCCATTGCCGGTTGGTCGCCGTCGTTCTCCGAGTGCGCGCGATGCGGGGCCCCGGGGCCGCACCGGGCCTTCGCGGTGAGCGGCGGCGGGGCACTGTGCGATGAGTGCCGCACTCCAGGGAGTGCGCGGCCCGCGCCCGAGACGCTCGAGTTGCTGGGGGCGCTGCTCTCCGGGGACTGGGCCGTCGCCGACGCCAGCGATCCGCGGCACCGTCGTGAGGCGAGTGGCCTGGCCGCGGCCCTCGTCACGTGGCACATCGAGAGGGGACTGCGTTCGCTCCCTCTCGTCGATCGCGGCTAGGCGCGCCGCGTCCCTGGGCAACCTCGGCCCGATGCGAGGATGGGGGAGTGCCGACGTACGCCGCTCCGACCCCGCACCCCAGCGGCGCGCGACCTCCGGCGATCCCGCGTGACCTCGTCCCGCGGCACGTCGCGGTCGTCATGGACGGCAATGGCCGCTGGGCCAAGGAGCGTGGCCTGCCGCGCACGGCCGGCCACGAGGCGGGGGAGTTCGCGCTCCTCGACTGCGTCCACGGTGCGATCGAACTCGGTGTCCGCTGGCTCTCGGCGTACGCCTTCTCCACCGAGAACTGGAAGCGCTCACCCGATGAGGTGCGCTTCCTCATGGGCTTCAACCGCGATGTCGTCCACCGGCGTCGTGACGAGATGCACGCGATGGGCGTGCGGGTGCGCTGGGCCGGTCGCCCGAAGCGACTGTGGAAGAGTGTCATCAAGGAGCTGGAGTACGCCGAGGAGCTCACCCGGGACAACGACGTCCTCACCCTCACCATGTGCGTCAACTACGGCGGCCGCGCCGAGATCGCCGATGCCGCGGCCGCCATCGCTCGCGGAGTAGCGGAGGGCCGCATCGATCCGGACAAGGTCGACGAGCGAATGATCGCCCGGCACCTCTATGAGCCGGACATGCCCGATGTCGACCTCTTCGTGAGGTCGTCCGGAGAGCAGCGCACGAGCAACTTCCTCCTGTGGGAGTCGGCGTACGCCGAGATGGTCTTCCTCGACACGCTGTGGCCCGACTTCGACCGCCGCCATCTGTGGCAGGCGTGTGAGCTCTACGCCTCGCGCGACCGGCGTTACGGTGGAGCGGTGCCCAATCCGGTGGTGGACCCCAAGGTGACGCCGTGACAACACCTTCCGATCAGCGCCAGGGATACCGTCCCGGCAGCCTGGAGATCCTCGCCATCGGGCTCGTCATCCTCATCGTGGGACAGCGCTGGCTGGTAGGCCTCTTCGACAACCCCGCGCTCCAGACCGGAGCGACGATCTTCGTCTCCATCGTCGTTCAGGCGCTGCCCTTCCTTGTGCTGGGCGTCGTGCTGTCGGGAGCCATTGCCGCCTTCGTGCCGGCATCCTTCTGGAAGAAGGCGCTTCCCAAGAATCCCGCGCTGGCGGTGCCCGTCGCAGGGGCGGCTGGCGCCGTGCTGCCCGGGTGCGAGTGCGCGTCGGTGCCGGTTGCCAATGGCCTCATGTCACGAGGTGTCGCGCCGGCTGCGGCACTGGCCTTCCTGCTCTCTGCTCCGGCCATCAATCCGATCGTGCTCGCCTCGACCTTCGTGGCCTTCCCGGGCGAGCCGATGATGGTGGTGGCGCGCTTCATTGCCTCCCTGGCCACGGCGGTCATCATGGGCTGGCTGTGGCTGCGCTTCGGCAAGGCGCAGTGGCTGCGCATCGGGCCGCGCGACCACCTCGTCGGCACCAGCCCCTGGCACACCTTCCGGCTCACGGCCACGCACGACTTCCTCCACGCGGGCGGATTCCTCGTCATCGGCGGACTCTTCGCCGCGGCGCTCAACGTGCTCGTGCCCCAGCAGTGGCTCGCCGCGGTGGCTGATCAGCCCATCCTGTCGGTGCTCGTCCTCGCCGGCCTCGCCGTACTGCTGAGCATCTGCTCGGAGGCGGATGCCTTCGTCGCCGCGAGCCTCACGGAGTTCTCGCTCACCGCGAAGCTCGCCTTCCTCGTCGTCGGCCCGATGGTCGATCTCAAGCTCATCTCGCTGCAGGCCGGGACCTTCAGCGGGAAGTTCGCCACGCGCTTCGCGCCGACGACCTTCGTGCTCGCGGTGATCTTCAGCCTTCTCGTGGGGTGGTGGCTGCTCACATGAGGCGCGACGTACAAGCCATCGTGCTCATCCTTGTCGGCGGTGCCGTCCTGCGCATCACCATCGGCGACACCTTCCTCAACTACGTGCAGGAGGGGATGCGCCCCTGGCTCCTCCTCTCCGGTGGCACGCTCGTGGTGCTGGGAGTGCTCGCGCTCATCGATGTCCTGCGCAAGGGTCGGGCGGCTGATGACGAGGAGACCCCGCACGACGAGCCACACGAGCATGACGACGGCCACGGGCACGGGTCGGGTGGTCCACGCGCGGCGTGGCTGCTCCTGCTGCCGGTCCTCGCGATCTTCCTCATCGCCCCGCCCGCCCTCGGTGCCTACGCCGCCGCGCGTGACGTGGCGAATTCGGCCCCGCCCCAGGAGGCGAAGGCGCCGCCCCTGCCCCCGGGTGATCCGGCGCAGGTCACCGTCGCGGAGTACGTCGGCCGCGCGGTCTGGGACGACGGGCTCACGCTCGAGGGGCGCACCGTGGAGATGACCGGCTTCGTCACGCCGGATCCTGCCGGTGGCTGGTGGATCAGCCGCATGGCTGTCGCTTGCTGCGCGGCGGACGCGATTGCCTCCAAGGTCAAGGTGCTGAATGCGCCGGACTTGCCGGCGGACACCTGGGTCACGATCACCGGCCGCTGGGTGCCGGGCGGGGGCACGAAGACGGATACGGCGATCCCGCTCGTCGAGGTCATCGACCTCGTGGAAGTGCCCCAGCCCAAGAACCCCTACGAGTAGGGATCGGCCCGGCCCGTCAACTGGAGCAGCGCGCGCACACGCCGAAGACCTCGACCGTGTGCGTCACGTCGCGATAGCCATGGCGTGACGCCACGTCGGCAGCCCAGCGCTCGACGTCGGGCGCGTCGATCTCGATCGTGGACCGGCACGACCGGCATACGAGATGGTGGTGGTGCGACGGGCTGCACTGGCGGTAGACGGCCTCGCCATCGCCTCGCACGATCACGTCCACCTGGCCGTCCTCGGCCATGGCCTGCAATGCTCGGTAGACAGTGGTGAGACCGACGCTGTCGCCGCGATGTCGCACGATGTCGTAGATCTCCTGGGCGGAGCGGAACTCGCCCTGAGCCTCCAGTGCCTCGGCGACCGCTGTCCGCTGTCGCGTCTGTCGGCGCGCGGGTTGCTCAGCCATGATGATGCTCTTCGACCGGGTGCGGGTGCCGCTGCCGTCGCCGTCGCAGAGGGTAGGCGGCGACCGCGGAGACGAGGAACACGGCAAGGGCCAGCAGGACGATCGTGGGTCCCGGGGGCACGTCGAGACTGAAGGACGTCGTCAATCCGGCAAGGGAGCAGACGAGGCCGAGCCCGACGGCCACCATCGCTGTCGTCCGGAACGATCCGGTGAACTGCTGAGCCGCCGCCACCGGGACGATCATGATGGCGCTCACCAGGAGCAGGCCCACCGTGCGCATGCCGATGACCACGGTCACTGCCGCGAGCACGGTGAGCAGGATGCCCAGCCGCGTCGTGCGGATGCCCTGCACGTGGGCGACATCGGGATCAAGGGTCATCGCGAACATCTCGCGACCGAAGATGAGCAGGACGATGACGACGAGAGCGCCTGCTCCGACGAGCCAGGCGATGTCCTCCGTTGCCACCGTCGACAGCGAACCGAAGAGGTACTGGTTCAGTGCCGTGGATGCCTTGCCCGAGGCCAGGGACGTGAGCATGACGCCACCGGCAATGCCTCCGTAGAACACGAGCGCGAGTGCGAGGTCGCCCGCTGTGCGGCTCTTGGCTCGCACGAGTTCGAGCACAAGAGCACCCAGTGCGGCGACGACCAATGCCGTGGGGACAGGAGCGAGGCCGGTGAGGAAGGCGAGGCCGACGCCGGTCAGGGCCACATGTCCCATGCCATCGCCCAGGAGCGCGAGGCGCCGCTGCACGAGGAAGACGCCAATGAGCGGGGCGATGAGGCCGATGAGGGCCGCGGCGATGAGCGCGCGCTGCATGAAGTCGTAACCGAGCATGCCCATGTCAGCCGGCCCCCGGCTCGAGGACGCCGGGCTCGGTGGCCCTCATCACGACGTCTTCGCTGTGGTGCCACACGCGCTCAAGCAGGTGGTCGGGCGCCGGGGGAGGGCCGTCGTAGAGCACCGTCGACGTCTCTCCTCGGGGCGAGCCCAACACGATGATGCGAGAAGCGAGCGAGGCGAAGGGTCCGAGCTCGTGAGTGACGAGCACAACCGTGCGGCCACGGGCATGAAGCGATCCGAAGGTCTCCGAGATGCGCTGCTGGCTCTCGGCGTCGACCCCTGCGGTGGGCTCATCGAGCACATAGAGGTCGGCGTCCTTGGCCAGGGCTGCCGCGATCATCACGCGGCGCTGCTGTCCGCCGGACAGCGCATCGAATCGGTCGCGGCGCCGGTCGGCGAGGCCCACCTCGGCGAGAGCATCGGCGACCCTCTGGCGATCGCCACGGTGCGGGAGACGTTGGCGAGGTGAGATGAGACCGGCCCCCACGACCTCGTGGACGGACACGGGGACGGCACCGGCCGAATGCAGGCGCTGCGGCACGTAGGCCAGGCGTGCCCACTCGCGGAATCGACCGATGGGAGTGCCGAAGACATCGATCTGCCCGCTTGTGATGGGCAGGAGCCCGAGGATCGCACGCATCAGGGTCGTCTTGCCGGACCCGTTGGCGCCGAGCACGGCGACGAACTCACCCGGCTCGACGGTGAAGTCGACATTGCTCAGGATGCAGGCTGACTCGATGTCAATGCAGACCTCGCGGCAGGAGAGGGCGGTGCTCATCGGCACGTCTCCCCTCGATCGCTCAGGAGCACCCCTGGCCGGCCTGCACCTCGGCCAGATTGGCCTGCATCACGGTGACGTAGTTGCCGGTGGAGCCCTCGAGGAGGCCCTCGAGGGGGTCGAGGATAGCCGTGGCCGCACCCGTCTCGGCCGCCAGCGTCTCGGCGACCGAGGGATCGACCAGCGTCTCGTAGTAGATGGTGGTCACGCCGCGCTCGCGCACGAGGTCGGCGACCTCGGCGATGCGGGCGGGCGAGGGCTCGGCGTCAGGCGACAGGCCGGCGATGCCGATCTGCGCGAAGTCATACTGCGCCGCGAGATACCCGAAAGCCTCGTGGCTCACCACCAGATCACGGCTGCGGCACTCGGCCGTGCCCTGCGCCCACTGCTCATTCAGCGCGTCCATGGACTCGGTCAGCGCCTGCGCACCTGACGCGAAGGGACCGTCGGCGTTGAGCGCCGTGAGGCGCGTGGCGATCTCATCACCGATGGTCGCCATGTTGAGCGGGTTGAGCCACACATGGGGGTCCCCGTCCAACTCACTGTGCTCGCCGGCGTGGTCACCCTCATCTGCGTGGTCACCCTCGTCGGCGTGGTCTTCAGCGGGCAGGAGGGTGAGGGCCTCGGTGACATTGAGCGCCCGATCAGGGGCGACCTGGGCAATGGCCTCGTCGAGGGCCGGCTGGAAGCCGGGGATGTAGAGGATGAGGTCCGCCTCCCCGATCTCGGCGACCTGCTGGGGGCTGAGTTCGAGGTCATGGGCCTCGCCCCCGGGGGGCGTGAGGTTGATGACCTCTACGCCGTCGCCGCCGACCTGCTCCGCGGCGTAGGCCAGCGGGTAGAAGCCGGCCACGACCCGCAGGGTTCCGCTGGTGTCCGAACTTCCTCCGCTGTCGGGAGTGCTGCCTCCGCACGCGGAGAGGACGAGGGCCAGGGAGCCGACGAGGGCGGGGACGACGAGTGTGGGGCGCATAGCCCCACGCTGCCCTAAATGAATATGATTGTCAATACGAATAAGTCGGGCGCTGCGGAGACGCGGCTACAGGCGTCCCATCGCCTTGAGCACGGTCACGCCGGCCAGGGCCACCACCACGATGGCCCGGAGCAGCCGCCCGCTCGCGGGGATGGCCGGCCAGGAGAGCACGAGGAGCCAGAGGAAGAAGAGGGTGAGCAGCCCCAGGATGAGGGCGCCCAGCCAGGCGAGGGGGCCGGACTGGATCATGCCGAAGACGAAGAGAACGGAGAGTGCCACCACGAGCAGCCACTTGGGCATCCGGCTCAGTCGGGTGAGCAGGGGCAGGCTGATGCGCTGGAGGGGGGAGAGGTCCGAAGAGGCTCGCGCGGGCGCTGCCTTCGGCGTGGGTCCCTGGGGACCGCGGGGACCGCGCACCCCCGGGCGCTCGTCACGTGCGGCCATGGTCCTCCCTCGTCCGCCGGGCTTTCCCAGCCTAACTACGGTGATAGGCATGCTGCCAGCACAGGACGCGAGTCCTGCTCCCGGGTTCGTCGCCCTCCTGCGCTTCCGCTCTCGCGACGTCCCCGCGCTCATGGCGCAGTTGCGGGAATCGGTGGCGCTTCTGTCGGCCAGGGAGGGCTTCGTCTATGCCCATGTAGCCCGAGCTATCGATGAGCCCGAGCTGGTCGTGCTGCAGGTCGGCTGGGACACCGTGGGCTCCTATCGCCGCGCACTGTCGGCGTACGACGTCAAGGTCCACGTGGTGCCCGTGATCTCGCAGGCGCTCGACGAACCGACCTCCTTCGAGGTCTTGCACTTCCGCGATGCGGACGGGGTGGTCGATGTGCCGGGCGCGCTGGCCGCTGATGCCGGCACCGTGAGTCTCGGCAGCGCCTCCGCGCAGATCGTGCCTCCGGCACCGTCATGACAGGTTTCGCGAATCTTGCCGACGGCGGCGTACGGCTTGTCCCCGTGGTGAGCGAAGTCGCCGCTGCCCTGCACGACCCGCTGCTGCTGGCGATCGTCCCGAACGGCGTTCCCGTGGCCGAGCCTGTCGCCGAAGCGCTCGCACTGCCGCTCGCCGGTGCCTACCTCGATCGCGAGGGCGAGCCGTGCGTGACGGGCATCCCTGAAGTCGCCGGGCGAGATGTCATCGTCGTAGACGACGGTGTCGAGACGGGCACGGCAGCGAGGCTCGTGGGCGTCGCCCTTCGCTCTGCGGGCGCTGCGCGCACACTTCTCGCCGTACCCGTATGCCCGCGCCAAGCCGAAGCGGGGCTGGGCCCCTTCTACGACGAGATAGTCGCCCTCGATCGTCCCCTCGCGCGCCGGGACCTGCGCTGGCACTACGCCGACTTCGACACGATCGACGAGGCCGAGGCGAAGCGACGCCTCGACGCTCGCTAGGGTTCAGGGATTCCTGCCCGGCAGTCCGGCGAAGTCGTCACTGCAGGGCTTGTCCGCCGACAACCAGCCGGAGTGGATCCATGGCCGATCGCGTCGATGCCGTCGTCAACCTCAGCAAGCGCCGGGGTTTCGTCTTTCCTTCATCCGAGATCTACGGAGGCACTCGCTCCGCCTGGGATTACGGTCCGCTCGGTGTGGAGTTGAAGGAGAACATCCGCCGCCAGTGGTGGCAGACCGTCGTGCGTGGCCGCGACGATGTCGTGGGCCTCGACTCCTCCGTCATCCTCGCTCCCCAGGTATGGGAAGCCTCCGGTCACGTCTCGGCGTTCGTCGATCCGCTGACCGAGTGCCGCAAGTGCCACAAGAGGTGGCGCGCGGACCAGCTCATCGAGGCCTTCGAGGAGAAGCACGGTCGCGCGCCCGAGGGCGGGCTCGTCGAAATCGTGTGCACCAACTGCGGCACCACGGGCGACTTCACCGAGCCTCGCGATTTCAACGGCATGCTCCGCACGATGGTCGGGCCCGTCGAGGAGGCGGGCGCCCTGCACTACCTGCGTCCCGAGACCGCCCAGGGCATCTTCGTCAACTACCTCAACGTGATGAATGCCGCCCGCAAGAAGCCACCCTTCGGAATCGGCCAGACCGGCAAGAGCTTCCGCAATGAGATCACTCCGGGCAACTTCATCTTCCGCACGCGCGAGTTCGAGCAAATGGAGATGGAGTTCTTCGTCAAGCCCGGAACCGACGAGGAATGGCACGAGTACTGGCTCCAGGAGCGCTGGAACTGGTACGTCGACCTCGGGATGAACCCGGACAACCTCAGGCTCTTCGAGCATCCGAAGGAGAAGCTCAGTCACTACTCCAAGCGCACGGTCGACATCGAGTACCGCTTCCGCTTCGCGGGCTCGGAGTGGGCCGAGCTCGAGGGCATCGCCAATCGGACCGACTTCGACCTGCGCACGCACTCCGAGCACTCCGGCACGGACCTGTCCTACTTCGACCAGGAGGCCGAGGAGCGCTGGGTCCCGTTCGTCATCGAGCCGGCAGCCGGGCTCACGCGTTGCGTGCTCGCGTTCCTCCTCGACTCCTACGACGAGGATGAGGCCCCCAATGCCAAGGGCGGTGTCGACAAGCGCACGGTGCTGCGCCTGGATCCGCGCCTCGCCCCGGTCAAGGCCGCCGTGCTGCCGCTGTCGCGCAATGAGCAACTCTCGCCGAAGGCGCGGGAGCTCGCCGCGACACTGCGCAAGCGGTGGAATGTCGAGTTCGACGATGCGGGTGCGATCGGCCGGCGCTATCGCCGCCAGGACGAGATCGGCACGCCGTTCTGCATCACCGTCGACTTCGACACCCTCGACGATGACGCCGTGACGGTGCGCGAGCGGGACTCCATGACCCAGGAGCGCATCCCGCTGGGCGCCATTGAGAGTTGGCTGGCCGAACGCCTGCCTGCCTGCTGACGTGGCATCCGACCACCCGGTCTTCACGCGCGCCTATGAGGTGATCGCCTCGGTAGGAGAGCGTGCCGGGCTGGGGGACCTTCGCGGTCGCGTCCTCAGCGAGGCGCGGGGCCGCCTCCTCATCGTCGGGCTGGGGCCCGGTCACGACCTCGATCACCTCCCTGAGGCGGTCACGTCAGTCGTCGCCCTCGAGCCCAGCGCCTCCATGCGCGAAGCCGCCCGACCCCGCGTGCGCGCGTTGAGGAGTCGCGAGTTCGACATCGAGGTGCTTGAGGCGTCTGCCGAGTCGATGCCGCTTCCGGATGCGTCGGTCGACGCCGTACTCGTCGCCTACGTGCTGTGCTCGGTGCAGGATCCCCGTGCGGCGCTCGCCGAGGTCCGCCGCGTGCTCAGGCCCGAGGGCACCCTGCACGTCCTCGAGCACGTGCGGGCGCGGCCGGGGTCCTGGCTTCGTGGGACCCAGCGACTCGTCAGTCCCTGGTGGCCGAGGTGTGCGGGCGGCTGCCGGGTGGACCGGGACACCGGCGCGGCCCTCAAGGAATCGGGATTCGATTTGTCCGAAATCACCCAGACTCGGCTCATGACGCTCCCCCCGGTGGCCTCCACGTTGGTCGGGGTCGCGCGGCCGATCTGGCCCGACGTCGCCTAAGTTGCCCCATGGCGGCAGACAGCCGTTTAGCCTGAGTTCACTTTCGTGGCACCTCATCAGACCACGATCGCGAGGCAAGGACTCACGCCGTACCAGGACGGTCCCACCGTCCGAGGAAGGACATCATGCGACGCTCGTTTAAGAACCTGGCGGTCCCCGCCATCGCGGCAGGAGCTCTGCTCCTCGCCGCATGCTCCTCCGGATCGTCGGACTCCGGTTCGAGCTCCGCCGCCCCCGAGTCTTCGGCCGCCACCTCGGCTGCTGCCGGCGCTGAGTGCGGCACCACGATCGAGGAGATCGCCGCCAAGGCCAAGGAGGAGGGCAAGGTCAACCTCATCGCCCTCCCCGACACCTGGGCGAACTACCGCGGCATCATCGACTCCTTCGTCGAGAAGTACGGCATCGAGGCGCCGGTGATGAACCCCGACGCATCGTCCGCCGATGAGCTCACCGCCGTCGAGACGCTGCGCGGCCAGCCCGACATGCCGGAGGTCCTCGACATCGGCCCGTCGTTCGTGGAGCAGGCGAAGGCTGCCGGCTACCTCGAGTCCTACAAGCCCGTCGTGTGGGATGAGATCCCCGAGTCGCTCAAGGGCGAGGACGGCACCTGGGTCGGCTCCTACTACGGCGTGCTTGCCATCGCCACCAATGCGACGATCCAGCCCAACGTCCCCAAGACCTGGGCTGACCTGAAGAAGCCCGAGTACAAGGGCCAGGTCAC
>CAYYZU010000013.1:12266-21181 GCA_964476205.1 uncultured Actinomyces sp.
TACTACGCCCAGTCGGTCGTCACCGAGGCTCCGCACCCCTGCGCCGCCCGCCTGTGGCTCAACCACCTGGTGAGCGACGAGGGTGCGCTCGGCTACCTCGAGGGCGGGGCCATCCCGGCTCGCTACGCCGCCCTGCTGGAGAAGGGCCTGATCTCCGACGAGATCGCGGCCAACCTCCCGCCGGCGGAGACCATTGCCGCGATCCAGTTCCCCACGCAGGAGCAGGTCGACAAGGCGAAGGCGCTCATCACCGAGCAGTGGGGACCGATGGTCGCCGACCAGTAGTCTCCATGCCCTGTCAGGCGCAGGGCACTCATCCGAGGCAAGGCTGCGCCTGACACGACAGATCCGAGACTGAAGGGAAGAGGCCGACGTGAGGAGGAGGTTCGACACCGCCACGGTGATCGTGGCGGTGCCGTTCCTCGCCTTCGTCGGCCTCTTCCTGCTCCTGCCCGTCGCCGGCCTCGCCGTCAAGGCGTTCACTCCCGGAGGATCCTTCGGGTTCAGCGCCATGCAGCGAGCCATCGAGGGGTCCTACCGCACGGCGTTCATCAACTCCCTGGCGCTCGCAGCAACGAGTGCCATCCTCGGGGGAATCATCGGGCTGCTGCTCGCGCTCAGCCTGAAAAGTCTCAAGCGCCCCAAGTGGCTGCGCTCCACGACCGACTCGTGGTCTGCCGTCGCCGCGCAGCTCGGCGGCATTCCACTGGCTTTTGCCTTCATCGCGGCCATCGGCACGCAGGGCATCATCACCAAACTCCTCAGCCTTATCGGCTTTGACATCAGCGACTCCGGCTTCAGCCTGTCGGAGTTCTGGGGCCTGGTGGTCGTCTACCTCTACTTCCAGATCCCGCTCATGTTCCTCGTGATGATGCCGGCCGTCGGCGGCCTGAAGAACACGTGGGCAGAGGCCGCCTCCATCATGGGCGCGAGCCCGGGCCGCTACTGGCGCTCCGTCGCGCTGCCGCTTCTCGTCCCGTCCTTCCTCGGCGGCCTGCTGCTGCTCTTCGTCAACTCTTTCGCGGCCTACGCCACCGCCTACGTACTCAATCCTGGCGCGCAGTTGGTGCCCCTGCAGATTCGCTTCCTCCTCCAGGGCAACGTGATCACCGGAGAGCAGGATCTGGCCTACGCGATCGTGCTGTGGACGATCAGCCTGCTGCTTGCCAGTCTCCTCCTCATCGCGATCCTGCAGCGTCGTACGGCGAAGTGGGCGTCGGCATGAAGGTCCTGCGCACGATCTTCCTCGTCCTGCTCGGGCTCTACTTCTTCGTGCCCCTGCTGGCAATGGCGCGCTTCGCCTTCCAGTCCGTGCCGGTTGTCTTGCTCACCCCGGAGAAGCTCCTGGAAGGCTGGAGCATCAGTGGACTCGTCGAGGTCTTCGGCAATCCGGAGTTCCAGCGCGCGACGATCATCAGCCTTCAGCTCATGGTCCTCTCGATCGTGCTCACGCTCGTCCTCCTGCTCCCTCTCGCGGCGCTTGTGGAGATCCGCGCACCGCAGCTGCGCACGCTCATGACGGCCATCACGCTGCTGCCCTGGGTCGTGCCACCGGTCGCGCTCGTCGTCGGTGTCGCGGCGACCTTCCGCAATACCGTGCCATGGTTCCTCGCCAGCCCCTACAGCCTGGTGCCCTTCTATGTGCTGTGGGCACTTCCGTTCTCCTACCGAGCCCTTGACGCGGGCCTGCGCTCCATCGGTGCTCGCACGCTGTACGAGGCGGCTCGGGTGATGGGCGCATCGACGTTCACCATCATCGTGCGCGTGATCGTCCCCAACATGATCGGCGCGATCATCGCTGCCTCGGTGCTCACCGCCGCACTCGTGCTCGGCGAGTTCGCGTTCGCGGCCCTCCTCCTCAAGGAGACGCTGCCCACCTTCATGGCGGAGTTCCAGCGGTCCGAGCCCCGCGCCGGCATGGCACTCGCTCTGTCCGTGCTCCTGCTCACGGCCCTCATCATCTGGATCGGCGTGCGCGCGCTTCGCAAGCGCGGCATGGACCTGCAAGCGGCGGGAGTGTGATGGCGAAGGTAATCATGTCCGGGATCCGCAAGGAGTTCGGCTCGACGGTGGCGCTCAGCGACTTCACCCTCGAGATCGAGTCCGGCGAGCTCGTCTGCCTGCTGGGGCCCAGCGGCTGTGGCAAGACGACCGCACTGCGCATCCTGGCGGGATTCGAGAAGGCGGATGCCGGCACGGTGACCGTGGGCGGTGAGGACATCACCTATGTCCCCACCCCGAAGCGCAACTTCGGCATGGTCTTCCAGGAGTACAGCCTCTTCCCCAACATGACCGGCCGCGAGAACGTCGAGTTCGCCCTCAAGCTGCGCAAGGCGGGCAGCGCAGAGCGCAAGGACACCATCGACCGGCTGCTCGAGGTCACGGGACTCACTCAGCACGCCGACAAGTTCCCGCACCAGATGTCCGGTGGCCAACGGCAGCGCGTGGCTCTCGCCCGGGCTCTCGCGTCGAACCCGCGCGTCCTGCTCCTGGACGAGCCGCTCTCCGCCCTGGATGCCAAGGTGCGCGACTCGTTGCGTGAGGAGATCCGTCGCGTACAGCGGGAGATCGGTGTCACCACGCTCTTCGTCACGCACGATCAGCACGAGGCGCTGGCCATCGCGGATCGCGTGGGTGTCATGAGCCAAGGCCGCCTCGAGCAGATCGATCCCCCGCGGGCCCTCTACGAGCAGCCCGACAGCGCTTTCGTCGCTGGTTTCGTCGGCACGGTCAACCGCATCCCTGCGGAGTCCGACGGCGATCGTTGGCGCGTGCTCAACCGCACCGTGCCCGGTTCGGTGACCACGCCGGGGGCCACGCTGGCCGCGATCCGGCCCGAGCAGTTGGCGGTGGACGTGGATGCCGCCGGTGCCGACACCGTGCGCGAGGTGGTCTTCCTGGGGCCTCTCACCCGGCTCTCGATCACCCACGGCGATGCCATGCTCGTCGCAGATCTCCTCACGGCTGAGTTCGGCGGTGCGGCGCCAGGGGACCGGGTGCGCGTCCGGCTGCGTGACGATGTCGACGAGATCGTCCTCATCGAGGGCTAGTGGTGAGCGTTGATGATGAGGCGCGCATCGCCTGCGCCGACCCCGACGACCGAGGCTGGTCCGAGCTCGTCGTCACGCGCGACTCCCTAGCGGAGGAGGTCCCCGGCGAGCTCCTGGCGCGAGTGGTGCACGTCTCCGACACCCATGTGTGCGATGCGGAGTCGCCGGCCCGGCTTGAGTATCTCGACCGCTTGTCGGATCCGGACTCGATCTATCGCCTGCGCCTAGGCGAGGTGGGCACGTATCGTCCCCAGGAGATCCTCACCGTCCAGGTCCTCACCTCCCTGGTCGAGGCGATCAATGCGCACGCCGACGCCCTCGATGCGGTGATTGTCACGGGCGACCTCATCGACAATGCGCAAGCCAATGAGCAGTCGTGGTGCGCCCAGGTCCTCGATGGTGGGCGCATCGAGCCGTGGAGCGGCGATCCCCAGGTGAGCCAGTGGGTTGGTTCCCGTGAAGGCCATCCCTGGGATGCGCGCTACTGGCACCCTGACGGTCCCGTCTCCGGCTCAGGCGCAGACATCCCCACGTCGCGATTCGGCTATCCCGTCATCCCCGGCCTGGTGGAGGCGGCGCGCCGGCCCGTCATTTCGCCGGGCGTCTCGGTGCCGTGGTTCGCGGTCCCCGGCAATCACGATGCGCTGCTGCAGGGCACAGTGGCGCCGGACCCTGAGCTGCGCAGCCTCGCGGTGGGGGACAGGCGCATCGTCGGGCTTCCGCCAGGGGGCACGCCCCTTCTCACGCTCGAGGGTGTCGCGCCGCTCGGGCCTGCGCGCTACGTGCACACCCCGGCCTCGCCCACCGTGCCCATCGCGGCAGATGAGCGGAGGCGCCTGCTCGAGCGCCAGGAGCTCAACTCCCCGTGGGTGCGCGACGTCGGGGGAGTGCGCTTCATCGCCATGGACACGGTCAATCCCTACGGAGGTTGGCAGGGATCGATCGGTGCTGCACACCTCGCCTGGCTGCGCGAGGTGCTCGAGCAGTCCACGGACCGCTACGTGATCGTCACGTCGCACCATCCCTCGTGGTGCCTCACCAATGCCTACACCCTCGACGAGCCACGGCACCTCGCCGCGGAGGTGGTGCACGTGCTCCTCGATCACCCCCAGGTCATTGCCTGGTTCAGCGGGCACGTGCACGCGCATGCATCGCTGTGGCACGAGCGCGCCGACGGCTCAGGATTCTGGGAGATCACGACCGCGTCGATGATCGACTGGCCTCAGCAGGCCCGCGTGATCGAGATCCTCCGTGCGGAGGGAGGCATTGCGATGCGCAGTACCCTGCTCGACCACGCGGCCCCGGTCGCGTGGTCCCCCGATGGCCTCGACGACCACCGGGGACTGGCGTCGATCTCGCGCGTGCTGTCCGCCAACGACTACCACGACCGCGACGGCGTGCGGGCGATGCGCGAGGGGATGCCTGACGCGCGCAACACCGTGTGGTGGCAGCCCGACCCCCTCGCGTCCTAGATACCCCCTGGGGTATGCTCCCGGACATGTGTCGACAGGTGGCGTGCAAGAGGTGTGAGAAGGCGTCGTGGGCCGGGTGCGGCCAGCACGTCAACCAGGTGCTGGCGGGGGTGCCCAAGAATCAGCGCTGCACGTGCACCGCCAAGGAGATGACCGAGTGGAAGAAGGAGAATTCCTTCTTCAAGCGCCTCTTCGGCGGCGGCAAGAAGACTCCCGCCTGAGGAGTCAGTCGAGCGGGATCGCCTCGGCGATCTCGAGGCCGAATCCGTCGAGGGCGTAGCGACGGTCGGGACTTCCTGTGAGTAGGCGCATCGAGCGCACTCCGAGGTCGGCGAGCATCTGCGAGCCGAGGCCGTAGTCGAGTGAGTCGCCCGTGCCTGACGTCGACGTGTGACCGCCCAGCAGCGTGGCTCCGGACGCGGGCGGGCGCAGATAGAGCAGGACCCCGCGGCCCTCGGCAGCGATGCGCTCGAGCGAATCCCGCAAGCGGTCTCCGCATCGACAGCTCTGCGAGTGCAGGGCGTCGCCCGCGAGACACTCCACGTGCACGCGCACGAGGATGTTGCTGCCGTCGCCGATGTCGCCCTTCACGAGCGCGGCATGCTCTGTGCCGTCGACGAGGCTGCGGTAGCCGATGATCGTGAAGTCCCCATGCTCCGTGGGCAGGGGCGTGACGGCGCCGCGCTCGATGAGGCGCTCGGACCCACCCCGGTGGCGGATGAGGTCGGCGATCGAGATCAACAGCAGGCCGTGTGCGTCGGCAAAGTCCCGGCACTGGGCGGCGTCCATCATCGTGCCGTCGTCGTTGACCATTTCGCAGAGGGCGCCCGCCGGATGCAGTCCGGCGAGGCTGGCCAGGTCGACGGCGGCCTCCGTGTGACCGGGGCGTCGCAGGACGCCACCGGGCACCGCGCGCAGGGGCGCGACGTGACCGGGGCGAGTGAGGTCGGCTGCCGCGGTGGAGGGACTTCCGAGCGCTCGGATGGTGATGGCGCGGTCGGTTGCCGAGATACCCGTGGACGTGACATCGCGCGCATCGACCGTGACGGCGTACGCCGTGCCCTTGCGATCTTCGTTGACCACCGTCATGGGGGGAAGGTGCAGCCGATCGAGGTCCTCGCCTGTCATGCCAACACAGATGTAGCCACTCGTGTGGCGGATCATGAACGCGGTGAGTTCGCTTGTCGCCTTCTCCGCGGCGAAGATCAAATCGCCTTCGTTCTCGCGGCCCTCGTCGTCGACCACGATCACCGCATGCCCGTCGGCAATGGCCTTGATGGCCTTATCGATCGTGTCCATGCGCACGGAGTCGCGATCAGACACTTCGGCTCCTTGCTCGACGCGGTGGCAGTGCTCGCGGCACGGCGGTGATGGGGTTGCCAGCCTAGCGATGTGGCGCCGCGCGACAATGTCCCGCATGGCCCCTCTCGCAGCCGGCGGACTCCTCGTGGACCCGCCCGTCGTGCTGGCGCCGATGGCGGGCATCACCAATCGGGCCTTCCGACGACTGTGCCGCGAGCAGGGCGCGGGCCTCTACGTGAGCGAGATGGTGACCTCCCGGGCCCTGGTCGAGCGTCATGAGGCCACCCTTGACATGGTCCGCTTCGACCCCGATGAGTCGCCTCGGTCCGTCCAGCTCTACGGCGTGGATCCGGCCGTTGTGGCCGAGGCAGTGCGGATCGTCGTGGGCGAGGACATGGCCGACCACGTCGATCTCAACTTCGGCTGCCCGGTGCCCAAGGTGACGCGCAAGGGCGGCGGGAGTGCCTTGCCGTGGAAGCGCGACCTCTTCACCGACATCGTGCAGTCGGCAGTCACGGCCGCGGGCGGACGCGTGCCGGTCACCGTGAAGATGCGCAAGGGGATCGACGAAGACCACCTCACCTATCTCGACGCCGGACGCATCGCGCGCGACGCGGGCGTCGCGTGGGTGGCCCTGCACGGGCGCACGGCTGCCCAGATGTACGCCGGCACCGCCGACTGGTCGGCGATCTCCCGACTCGTCGAGGAGCTCGACGGCTTCCCCGTGCTCGGGAACGGTGACATCTTCAGCGCAGGTGATGCGCTGGCCATGGTGCAGCAGACCGGCTGTGCGGGAGTCGTCGTGGGCCGGGGCTGCCTGGGGCGTCCGTGGCTCTTCGGCCAGCTGGTCGCCGCGTTCGCTGGCGAGCCGATCCCACCGGACCCCGACCTGCCTATCGTCATGGCCACCTTCCGGCGCCATGCCGAGCTCCTCATCGAAGCCTTCGGCGAGTACACCGGCTCGCGGGAGATTCGCAAGCACGTGGCCTGGTACTTCAAGGGCTACTCCGTGAAACGCCAGGTGCGCCTCGGACTGGCCAATGTGGGCTCCCTTGCCGAGGTTGACGACTGGCTGGCGCAGATCGATCCGGATCAGCCGCCCGATGAGGCCGTGATGGCAGCGCCGCGTGGCCGCACGGGCGGTGAGCGCCCGCCTTCCCTGCCCGACGGCTGGCTTGACTCGCCCTATCTGGATGAGGCGGGGGCCGCGTGCGTGCGAGAGGCTGAGCTCTCCGTGAGCGGCGGCTGACGGCAATTCAGCTCGGTCCGTCTGACGGCACATGGACGGAAGTCCCTAGCGGCAAGCGCTTGCGGCGTGGTCGCATGGCCCCGTGTCGATCTACGAGCCGGTGCCGACCTACGTGTATGACTTCGCCCGAGGCAGCCGCGGCCAGTCCGACCTCCTCGGCGGCAAGGGGGCCAACCTTGCCGAGATGACCCGCCTGGGGCTGCCCGTGCCGCCCGGCTTCACGATCACGACCGAGGCCTGCCGCGCGTACCTCGAGCAGGGCGAGCAACCCGCCGAGCTCGCCGGGCAAGTGAGTGTGCAACTCGACCGGCTGGAAGAGCGCATGGGTCGCAGGCTCGGAGACCCGGATGATCCACTGCTCGTCTCCGTGCGGTCGGGTGCGCGCTTCTCCATGCCCGGCATGATGGATACGGTCCTCAATATCGGTCTCAACGACGCCAGCGTCAAGGGCATGGCACGCATCTCCGACGACAAGAGATTCGCGTGGGATTCCTATCGTCGACTCATCCAGATGTTCGGCAAGACCGTGCTCGATATCCCGGGCCACTTCTTCGAGGAAGTTCTCGACAAGGCAAAGTCCGATGCGGGCGTCACATCGGATGTCGACATCCCCGTGCCTGCGCTCAAGGAGATCGTGGCGGCGTACAAGGCAATCATTCGCGATCACGCGGGCCGCGACTTCCCGCAGGATCCGCGAGAGCAACTCGACCTCGCCATCCTGGCGGTCTTCCGGTCGTGGAACACCGACCGGGCGCGGCTCTATCGTCGCCGTGAGCGCATCCCCCACGACCTGGGCACGGCGGTCAATGTGCAGGCCATGGCCTTCGGCAATCTCGGCGAGGGCTCCGGCACGGGAGTGGCCTTCACGCGAGACCCTGCCACCGGCGCTCCCGGCGTCTATGGCGACTACCTCCCCGATGCCCAGGGCGAAGATGTGGTCGCCGGCATCCGCAACACGATGCCCCTGATCGAGCTGGGGGAGCGTGATCCC
Organism: uncultured Actinomyces sp.; assembly: GCA_964476205.1. Classification (GTDB taxonomy): domain Bacteria; phylum Actinomycetota; class Actinomycetes; order S36-B12; family S36-B12; genus Mxb001. The sequence continues at coordinate 20,331 of CAYYZU010000013.1, forward strand.
GAGGTCTACGAGGAACTCCTCGACATCATGCGCCGGCTCGAGCTTCACTACCAGGATCTGTGCGACATCGAGTTCACCGTCGAGCGCGGCAAACTGTGGATGCTGCAGACTCGCGTCGGCAAGCGGACCGCGGCGGCTGCGTTCCGGATCGCCGTCCAGCTCGTGGACGAGGGTGTCATCGACGCCGACGAGGCGGTACGCCGAGTGTCGGGTGCCCAGCTCGTGCAGTTGATGTTCCCGCGGTTCGCCAATGACACCGGGCACCATCTCCTCGCCCGAGGAGTGAGCGCGTCGCCCGGCGCTGCAGTGGGCGCGGTCGTCTTCGACTCGCGCACGGCGACCGAGTGGGCTGAGACGGGCCGGGACGTGATCCTCGTGCGCCGAGAGACCAACCCCGATGACCTCGAGGGGATGGTGGCCGCGGCGGGCATCCTCACGAGCCGAGGCGGCAAGACCTCGCACGCCGCCGTCGTCGCCCGGGGCATGGGCAAGACCGCAGTCTGCGGCGCCGAGGAACTCACCGTCGATACGTCAGCCAAGCGCATCACCGCCCCGGACGGCACGGTGATCTCCGAGGGAGACGTCATCTCGATCGACGGCAGCACCGGCCAGGTCTTCCTCGGCGAGGTGCCCGTCGTAGCGAGCCCCGTCGTCCGCTACTTCGAGGAAGGTGTCGCATCGGCTCTCCACGACGCCGACGACGCGACGCGTGAACTCATCAAGTCCGTCGACCGCATCATGCGCCATGCCGACCGATCGCGCCGCATGCTCGTGCGCGCCAATGCCGACACCGCGCCCGATGCGGCACGCGCGCGTCGCATGGGAGCGGAGGGCATCGGGCTCCTGCGCAC
>CAYYZU010000014.1:0-20466 GCA_964476205.1 uncultured Actinomyces sp.
ACGCCATCCGCTACCTCGTGATGATCAACGAGGTGTGCGGCGAGGCGTGGCTCACTCCCGATCTCTTCCGCTTCGGTGCCTCCACCCTGCTCAACGACCTGCTCCTGCAGCGCCAGCGCATGCGCACCGGCCACTACTCCGGTCCCGACTACGTGACGATCGACTAGGAGTTGCGATGACCTTCGAGTACTCCCCCGCGCCCGAGTCACGCACCGTCGTCGACATCGCTCCGCACTACGGCCTCTTCATCGACGGGGACTTCGTCGAGACCATCGACGGCACCACCTTCAAGACGGTCAACCCCGCCACCGAAGAGGTCCTCAGTGAGATCACTGAGGCGGGTGCGGCCGACGTCGAGCGAGCGGTCAAGGCCGCGCGCGCCGCGTACAAGCAGACGTGGTCCAAGATGCCCGGGCGTGAGCGCGCGAAGTACCTCTACCGCATCGCGCGCATCATCCAGGAGCGCTCCCGCGAGCTCGCCGTCCTCGAGACGCTTGACAACGGTAAGCCGATCCGCGAGTCGCGCGACGTCGATATCCCGCTTGTCGCTGCTCACTTCTTCTACCACGCCGGCTGGGCGGACAAGATCGCGTACGCCGGCTATGGCGACAAGCCGTATGGCGTCGCGGGGCAGATCATCCCGTGGAACTTCCCACTGCTCATGCTCGCCTGGAAGGTCGCACCCGCACTCGCCTGCGGCAACACCGTGGTCCTCAAGCCCGCAGAGACGACGTCACTCACCGCGCTCGCATTCGCGGACATCTGCCGCCAGGCCGACCTGCCGCCCGGCGTGGTCAACATCGTCACGGGCGCGGGTCAGACCGGGCGCATGATCGTCGAGTCCCCCGGCGTCGACAAGATCGCCTTCACCGGCTCCACCGAGGTGGGCAAGCTCATCCAGCGCGCGCTGGCGGGCACGCGCAAGGGGCTCACCCTCGAACTCGGGGGCAAAGCGGCCAATATCGTCTTCGACGACGCGCCCCTCGACGAGGCGGTCGAGGGAATCGTCAATGGCATCTTCTTCAACCAGGGTCACGTCTGCTGCGCAGGCTCACGGCTGCTCGTGCAGGAGTCGGTGCAGGACGAGGTCCTCGACGCGCTCAAGCGCAGGCTTGCGACGCTGCGGCTCGGCGACCCGCTGGACAAGAACACCGATATCGGCGCCATCCACTCCGCCGAGCAGCGTGCCCGCATCGACGAACTCGTCGCGTCCGGCGAGGACGAAGGGGCCGATCGATGGTCGGCGCCATGCACCATCCCCGATCGCGGTTGGTGGTATCCGCCGACGATCTTCACCGGCGTGACGCAGGCGCATCGCATCGCACGCGAGGAGATCTTCGGCCCGGTACTCTCCGTGCTCACCTTCCGTACTCCCGACGAGGCCGTTGAGAAAGCCAACAACACCCCCTACGGCCTGTCGGCAGGAGTGTGGAGCGAGAAAGGCTCGCGCACCCTCTGGATGGCCTCCCGGCTGCGCGCGGGTGTCATCTGGTCCAACACGTTCAATCGCTTCGATCCCGCGTCGCCCTTCGGCGGCTACAAGGAGTCCGGCTTCGGCCGCGAGGGCGGGCGCCAGGGCCTCGCGGCCTATCTCAAGCAGGAGGTCGTGTGATGGAGGGTCGTCTCGACGTCCGCAAGACCTACAAGCTCTTCATCGGCGGAGCCTTTCCGCGCAGCGAAAGCGGTCGCACCTACGCCGTGACAGACGCCAAGGGCCGCTTCCTCGCCAACGCCTCGCTTGCCTCACGCAAGGACGCGCGCGATGCAGTGCTCGCCGCGCGCGCTGCCCAGCGCGGCTGGGCGGGCGCCACGGCGTACAACCGCGGTCAGGTGATCTACCGCATTGCCGAGATGCTCGAGGGTCGCCGGGCGCAGTTCGAGGACGAGATCGAGAGCGCCGAGGGCTGTTCAGCGCGACGCGCGTCGGCGCAGGTGGACGCCGCCATCGACCGCTGGGTCTGGTACGCCGGGTGGTCGGACAAGATCGCCCAGGTCCTGGGCTCAAGCAACCCGGTCGCCGGTCCCTACTTCAACTTCTCGGTCCCCCAGCCCACGGGAGTCGTCGCGGCGATCGCCCCGCAGCGACCGTCACTGCTCGGGTTGGTGAGCGTGGTCGCGCCAATCATCGTGAGCGGCAACTCGTGCGTCGTCGTCGCATCACCGGAGTGCCCGCTGCCAGCCATCACCCTCGCCGAGGTGCTCGCCACATCCGATTTGCCCGGTGGAGTCGTCAACATCCTCACCGGCGCACCCGGCGAGATCGGTCCCTGGCTGGCGTCGCATGCCGATGTCGATGCCCTCGACCTCACCGGCGTCGTCGATGATGGAGTCGCGACCGAGATGGCGGTCGCCGCGGCCGAGACCATCACGCGCGTGCTGCCGCCCCCGACGTCACCGCCGGACTGGTCGGCCGATCCAGGTCTCGGGCGCATCAGCGCCTTCGTGGAGACCACGACCGTGTGGCATCCGCAGGGTGTCTGACCCCTCGCCTTCGGCGCCGCCCACGCTCGAGGGCACGGTCAGCGTCCACGATTTCGCAGAGGCGCAAGCTCTCCTCGCCGCCGGTGGCACGCTTCAGCGACACGCGCACCAGATGCGACTGGCCCTGCCGGTGGCGGCGTACGTCGACAACGAGTTCGTGGCCTTCGCACCCGACGCCACCCCGCCTGTGCCGTGGGACGCGGTCATGCCCTCGTTCGAGGCGGCGTACCCGCCCGATCATCCCGACCACCTACCCGGCGGCGCAGCCCTGATAGACGCCTACCTCGTGCCCTACACCGCGGGTGCCGAGCTGGGGCCGCTGATCTGCCATGCCAGTGCCCTCGCGATTCGCGACGGCCATGTCTACGGCGGGATCCTCATCGTCGACCGCCCCGGAGAAGGTCCGTGGGTCTGCGACATCTGGCGCGATCCCTCCCCCGAGTACGCCGGCGCGGGAGGGGCACTGCTGCGGTGGGCGGCTGCTCGACTGGACGGCTTCGACTCACTCGGGCTCGTCGTCACCGTCGGCAATGACGCGGCCTTGAGTGCCTACGAGCGCGTGGGATTCGCGATCGAGTCGACCGCGTGGACTGTGCGCCTGCCCTCGGCGCAAGCGCCGTTATAACCGCGTTTCCGCCACCGTTGAACGCGGTTGAGAGCGCGCTAAGGCAGCACAGCGGTGCGCACTCGACGCCTGGCGCTGTTGTTAGTCCTCGTCGTCGCTGCGCCGCCGCAGGCGCATGACGACCACCACACCAACAGCAGCGACGGCCACCACGCCCAGCACGAGGGCTGCCCGCGGCGCCCAGCGCTTCGATGTCTCGAGCGCTTCGGCGGCGGACTCGAGCACATCATCGGTCATGCCCAGCACCTCGTCGGCGATGGTGAGGACCGACTCCGTCTGCTCCAGCGCACCGCGCAGGCGTCCCAGGCCCTCACGGACACCCTCGACGTTGGCGGCGGTGGACTGCAACTGCTCGACGACGCTCATGGGGCGACCCTACGCTCCCGCCGCGGCGTAGGCGGGCTTGATGACGTCATCAATGAGGGCAAGGCGCTCATCGAAGGGGATGAAGGCGCTCTTCATCGCATTGACCGTCAGCCAGCGCATCTCGCGGACGCCCCAGCCGAAGGCCTGGCTCACGGCGAGCATCTCCTGAGTCATGGTGGTGTGGGACATGAGGCGGTTGTCGGTGTTGATGGTGACGCGGAAGCGCAGGTCAGCCAGCATGCCGATGGGATGCTCCGCAATGCTCGGGGCCGCGCCCGTCATCACATTGGATGTCGGGCAGAGTTCGAGCGGAATGCGCCGATCGCGCACGTAGGCGGCGAGGGGTCCAAGGCGATAGGTCCCGTCGGGGCGGCGCTCGATGTCGTCGACGATCCGGACTCCGTGCCCGAGCCGGTCAGCGCCGCACCACTGGATGGCCTCCCAGATGCTGGGCAGGCCAAAGGCCTCTCCGGCGTGGATCGTGAAGTGGGCATTCTCGCGCCGGAGGTACTCGAAGGCGTCCAGGTGCCGGGTGGGTGGATAGCCAGCTTCGCGGCCCGCGATGTCGAAGCCCACGACGCCGCGATCGCGATACTCGACGACGAGGTCGGCGATCTGGCGACTCTTCGCGGCCGTCCGCATGGCGGTGAGCAGGGTGCCGATGCGGATGCCCGTTGCCCGTTCGCCCTCGTGGAATCCATCGAGCACGGCGTCCACCACGTCGGACAGGCTGAGACCGCGCTGCATGTGGAGCTCGGGGGCGAAGCGCACCTCGGCGTACACCACTCCATCGGCGGCAAGGTCCTCAGCGCACTCCCGGGCCACGCGAGCCAGGGCCTCGGGAGTCTGCATGACGCCGACCGTGTGCTGGAACGTCTCGAGGTAGCGATCCAGCGAGCCGGAGTCCGCGGCGTCACGGAACCACGCCGCGAGCTTCGCAGGATCGGTTTCGGGAAGATCCGCGTAGCCGGTCTCCGCGGCGAGATCGGCGACCGTCACGGGGCGCAGCCCGCCATCGAGGTGATCGTGCAGGAGCACCTTGGGCAGTGACCGGATGGTTTCCTCGCTCAGTGCCGACATGGCCCGAACCTACCCACTGCTCCCCGGTGCCTGTCCCTGGCCCTGGGCGACGAGGTTGCGCAGCACCCGAAGCGCGACCGAGATCGTCGCGAGATCACCGGTCTCGAGCGCGGCAATCTGGTCGAGGGTCGCCTGCGCGCGGGCGAGGCCCTCGCGGTGCTGGTCTTCCCATGACGCGATACGCCGCTCCGGCGACTCTCCCGGCGGCGTCGCGGTCGCCACTCCGGCCGTCACCCCGGCGAGCGCGGCGTAGAGGTCGGTGCGCAGGGCCTGGCGAGCCAGTGCCGTCCACCGGTCGCCGCGCGGCAGGGCCGTGATGCGCGAGAGCAGGCGATCGACGTCGTAGCGCTCCGACAGTGCGAAGTAGAGGGGCATGATCTCCGCCGGGGACTGGCCCACGGAGTCAGCGATCTGCACGATGTCGAGCAGCGCGAAGACGTCGAGCATGGCACTGGCCTGCTCGGCGAGCGCCTGGGGCGCACCGGCAGCGACGAACGCGGCGGTAGACGCATCCAGCCGCGTGCGCTCGATGCCGACGAGGGCGTCCGGCACCAGCGGTGCCAGCTCGGTGACGGCCGGGGCGAATCGGGCTACCTCCGCCGACACGTCCAGGGCGCCGCCACGGGTCTGGAGGAACCACCTGATGGACCGGTCGAGGAGGCGCCGGGACTCGTGATGCAGCAGATCTTGCGCCGACGTCGGCACCTTGTTGTCGAGGGCGTTGACCGCCGACCAGAAGGACGGCAGGTTGAAGATCGCCGTCGCCGCGGTAGCCGCGCGAACGACCTCGAGAGGGGAGGCTCCGGTCTCCTCGCACGCTCGGTAGACGACCGAGATGCCCCCATCGTTGATGAGGTTGTTGACGACGACCGTCGTGATGATCTCGTCTCGCAGCGGATGAGTCGCGATGCGCGCGGCGAAGCGCTCGCGCAGGAGCGCCGGGAAGTAATCCACGGCGTACGCCGCAAACCACGGGTCTGCGGACAGTCCCGTGCCGTCGAGGTCACCCGTGAGCGCGATCTTGGCGTAGGCCGCGAGAATCGCGAGCTCGGGTGACGTCAAGCCTTGATGGGCCGCCGCGCGGGTGGTGATTTCCTCGTCGTCCGGGAGGTACTCGAGGGCTCGATTGAGGATCCCTCGCGACTCGAGGTCGGCGATCATGCGCGCGTGCACCGAGATGAGGGCGGGTGCACCCCATCGAGCGTTCCCGAGCAGGACATTCTGATCGTAGTTGTCCGCGAGCACGAGCGCGGCGACCTCGTCGGTCATCGCGACGAGCAGGGCATCTCGATCGCCCTCGGAGAGTTCACCGTCGCGGACAGCACCATCGAGAAGGATCTTGATGTTGACCTCGTGGTCGCTGGTGTCGACTCCTGCGGAGTTGTCGATCGCATCGGTATTGAGGCGCACGCCATGTCGGCTCGCTTCGACACGGCCGAGTTGGGTGAGCCCGAGATTGCCACCCTCGCCCACGACCTTGCAGCGCAAGGAGTTGCCGTTGACGCGCACGGGGTCGTTGGCCTTGTCGCCCACGTCCGAGTTGGTCTCCGTCTGCGACTTCACATAGGTGCCGATGCCGCCGTTCCAGAGCAGGTCGACGGGCGCGGTGAGGATGCGCTTGATGAGCTCGGCCGGCGTGAGCGACTTCACGTCATCCTCGATGCCGAGCCTCGCGCGCACCTCGGGCGTGATGTCGATCGACTTGGCGCTGCGCGGGAACACACCTCCGCCGACCGAGATGAGCGCGGGGTCGTAGTCCTCCCATGACGAACGCGGCAGCGCGAAGAGGCGCTCGCGTTCCGCGAAGGATGTCGCGGGATCCGGATCGGGATCCAGGAAGACGTGCCGGTGGTCGAAGGCGGCCACGAGGCGGATGTGCGGCGACAGCAGCATGCCGTTGCCGAAGACATCTCCGCTCATGTCGCCGATGCCCGCCACGGTGAAGTCCTCGCGCTGCACGTCGATCCCGAGGTCACGGAAGTGCCTCTGCACGGAGATCCAGGCGCCGCGTGCCGTGATGCCCATCGCCTTGTGGTCATAGCCAGCAGAGCCGCCCGAGGCGAAGGCATCACCGAGCCAGAAGGAGTAGTCCTCCGCCACGGAGTTGGCGAGGTCCGAGAAGGTCGCGGTGCCCTTGTCCGCCGCGACAACGAGATACGGATCGTCTCCGTCATGACGCACGACATCGGGAGGAGGGACCACCACGCCTTCGACGAGGTTGTCCGTGATGTCGAGCATTCCCCGGATAAAAGTGGCGTAGGCAGCGCGCCCTTCGGCCATCCACGCCTCACGATCGACCTGCGGATCCGGCAGCACCTTGGGGAGGAAGCCGCCCTTGGCTCCCACGGGCACGATGACGGCGTTCTTCACCTCCTGGGCCTTGACCAGGCCAAGGACCTCGGTGCGGAAGTCCGCGCGGCGGTCGCTCCAGCGCAGACCGCCGCGGGCGATGCGCCCAAAACGCAGGTGCACGCCCTCGACGCGCGGCGAATAGACCCAGATCTCGAATCGCGGCCTGGGCAGCGGCAACTCTGGGATGAGCTGGGGATCGAGCTTGATCGACAGTCGGTCGAGGGGCTGACCCTGATCGTCCCGTCGGTAGGCATTGGTGCGCAGGGTCGCCGCCACCATCCCCAGCAGCGAGCGCAGGATGCGGTCCTCGTCCAGGCTCGTGACCTCATCGAGTGCCTGGCGCGCCCGAGCAGCGAGAGTCTCCTGGCGGTCGCGGCGCCCATCTTCACGACGCGGATCGAATCGCGCCTCGAAGAGCTCGACGATCTGCTGCGCGATCGAGCGGTTGCCGAGGAGTGCCGACTCGACGAAGTCCTGGCCGAGGCTCGATCCGGTTTGCTGGAGGTAGCGGACGTAGCAGCGCAGGATGACGACCTGTTCCCACGTCAGTGCGGTGCGCACCGTCAGTCCGTTGAGGGCATCAGCCTCGCACCGTCCGTGCCAAATAGCGAGGAAGGCGTCCTCGAAACGTTGACGCAGCGCCTCTCGCTCGGGAATGTCCCCCTCGGGCAACTGGAAGCCGAGGTCATAGACGTGCAGGGGGACTCGACCTACCCTCTGGATGTCATAGGGGTGCTCGTCCTCGACGATGACGCCGAGGGAGCCGAGCACGGGAAGGACTCGGGAGAGGGAGATCGGATCCCCCGCCCGGATGATCTTCAGCCGGCGCAGTCGTGAGTCGTGACCGTCCGGGGCATAGAGACGCAGCCGCACCGCACCGTCGGGCGAGCCTTCCGCAATGAGGACGTCCTTGACAGCGGCTTCAGCGGGCACCTCATGCTTGTAGGCCTCGGGGAATCCATCGGAGTAGACGGCGAGGATCTCCGCCGCCCGGTCCTCGCCGACGCGTTCGACGAGCGCTGCCGTGAAGTCGTCATCCCAACTGCGCACCGCCTCGATGATGCGCGCCTGCACCGCCACCACGTCGGCATCGCGAATCTCCTCACCCGGCGCTGCACGGACCACGACGTGCAGGCGTGCGAGCACCGACTCCGACACGCGAGCGGTGTAGTCCACCGAGGCCCCGCCGTAGGCATCCTGCAGGATCTGCTGGATGCGCAGGCGCACGGCAGTGGTGTAGCGATCGCGCGGGAGGTAGACGAAGCACGACATGAATCGGCCGTAGGGGTCGCGTCTCACGAACAGCCGGGTCTGCCGGCGCTCTGCCATCTGATGCACCGCCAGAGCCACCGCGGCGAGTTCCGAGGAGTCGACCTGGAAGAGCTCCTCGCGGGGGTAGGTCTCGAGGAACTGCATGACCTCCTTGCCCGTGTGCGAGCGCGGATCGATACCGAGTTCGGCCATGACTTCGTCTGCCCGGGTGCGCAGGAGCGGGATCTCGCGGACGGACTGCGCATACATCGATGCGGCGTAGATGCCCAGGAAGCGACGCTCGCCGACGATGCGACCGGACTCGTCGAAGCGCTTCACGCCGATGTAGTCGAGATAGGACGGACGGTGCACGGTGGAGCGACTGTTGGCCGTGGTGAGCACGAGGATGCGCGGTTCGCGCGCGCGTGCAGCAACGGGCGCACTCAGGTAGTCGGTCGCGGAGACGAGATCCGGGTCCGAGCGCAGGATGCCCAGGCCGGTGCCCGGTACGGCGCGCAGTCGATCTCCGCCGTCGTCACTGAGGAGGTCGTACTCGCGGTAGCCGAGGAAGGTGAAGTTGTCGTCGGCGACCCACCGCAGCAGCGCGGCAGCCTCAGCCGATTGATCCGGTGCGATCCCCGCAGGCGGGTGCGCCTGCAGTTGATCGGCGGTCTCGACCGCCTTGGCACGCATCCGCGGCCAGTCCTCCACTGCTTCGCGGACGTCACTGAGCACGCGTCGCAGCGCCGCCTCGATCTCCGACGCGGAAGCCCCGCCCCTGCTGATCTCGGCGTGAATCCAGGATTCCTTCGCGCCTTGGCCATCGGCCTCGATGCCTTCGAGCACACCGGTGACATCGCGTCGCACGGAAAGGACGGGATGGATCACCAGGCGCAGGGAGCGGCCGAGTCGGGTCAGCTCGGCGGCGACCGAGTCGACGAGGAAGGGCATGTCGTCGGTGACGATTTCGACGACCGGACCTCCGCACGACCAGCCGTCGGCGTCATCCGTGGGCGTGTGGACGCGCACGCGCGCCGTGCCGGGTGGCCGCTCGCTGCCGAGTGCCACGTGAGAGACCATCGCGCCTAGGAGATCTGCCGGGCTTCGGGACTCGAGGTCCTCGGCGGGGACATGCCGGTAGTAGATGGGGGCGAGCTCCTCGAGCAGCGGACTGCCCGCTGCCATGCCCTCGACCTCGCGCAGGACAGTGCCCTCTGCGTCAACGTCACTGGACAACGCCATGGCCGTCGCCTCCTCGAGCCATCGGCCTGTGTCAGCCTGTGTCGGCCAGCCTGCCAGATCCACCGTGCTCGAGGGCCACCCGGCTCGTCTTCAGCGACGTCTCGAGCACGTCGAGGCGCCGACGCCCGTCCATGATGTTTCCCCCCATGGCCTCAAGGTCTTCGCGGCCGGGCCCCAGGACCGTCACGCTCACGCCTCCGTCACGCAACTCCTCGACCTCTGAGGCACAGCGGCGAGTCACGCTCCCGCGCCACCGGCGTTCGAGTCGGCTGAGCAGGGAGTCGGGCTCGTCGGTCTCGAACGAGACCATGGGCGCAACGACGTACACCTCGTCGAGTCCCTGCCCGGCAAGCACGTCAGCGGACGTGGCCGACCAGGCACCCCCATCGACATAGGTGCGCGAATCGATGGTCACGGGCTCGAACCACCCGGGGATCGCGCAGGAGGCCATGACCGCATCTGCCAACGGAGCCGGAGGGGCATCGTCACGTCCGAAGACCACCCGGTGACCGGCCTCGTAGTCCATCGCGACAATCCAGAGCGCCTGATGCGGCGACCACTCTCCGAAGGGAGTTATCGCGTCGATGAGATGACCCACGCGCTCCAGCGAGCCGTTGCCCACCGGCATGAATGCCGAGAGGACGGCGGTTGGAGGCATCTTCAGGCCGTGCCGGAGCGATGAGGCCATCAGCCGCACCGATCCTGGCCCACGCAGGCGCGGCATGGAGGGACGTCGCCCCCCGGTCGCGGTCTCGTAGTCCCAGAGGTACCCGGCGAGCGGCCCCTCAGTGATGGGCGCGCCGCGCTGGTGGTCGCGCAAGGCCTCGATGTTCACACCGGCGCCCACCAGGGCACCGAGTACGGAGCCGGCCGATGTGCCGACGATGACATCGAACTCACGCGGGTCGATGCCGCGGACCTCCTCGATTGCCTGCAGCGCGCCGACCGCCCATGCAGCCCCGAGCACGCCGCCTCCGCCGAGGACGAGTCCGCGGCGGGGTGAGGAAGAAGAGGAGTCAGTCATGCAGCCCGCTCGCCGTCACTCCGCCACCGTGAGATGGCGCGGGCCGCGCGTGGCCTCGAGGAGCTCGGTGAGCGACTCGCGCAATGCCTGCGCGAGGACGTCGAGATCGGGAAGTGCATCCCGATCGGCATTCAACCCGAGGAACACCCCTCCATCGTACGACGTCATGCCGATGCTGAGCGCGTGACGAGGCGTGAGAGGGACGATCGGATATGCGGCCAGCATGCGCGCACCACCGGCGTAGAGCGGCGTCTGCGGCCCAGGGACATTGGTGATGGTGAGGCTGTACGCACGCTGCGACAGCGATGCACCCACGCGTGCGCCCAGGGTGTGCAGCGTGGGCGGCGCGAAGCCCACCAGTCCCACCATGGCCTTCGCACCTACGGGACGTGCCTCCTCGCCGTATCGAGAGGTGTCGAAGCTGATGCGCTGGAGGCGGATGATCGGATCGGGCTCTCCCACGGGCAGGTCGAGGAGGAAGGCATCGACCAGGCTCGCCGCATCGGGGTCGCCCGCGACGCTCATGGGCACCAGGGTGCGCACGATGGTCTCGTGGGTCACGGGAGCGCCCCGGGAGAGCAGCCATGAGCGCAGGGCGCCAGCGACAACGGCGAGTGCAATGTCGTTGATGGTCCCGCCACGGGCCTTGCGCACCTCGCGCAAGGCGTCGAGCCTCAGATCGACCGTGGTGAAGCGGCGCTGTTGGCCGACTTCGACGATGAGCGGATTGGGCTCGTGCGGCCGCACGGCAGCGACAACCGTCGCGACGGCATCTCCCACTGCCTGGCGCGCGGCGCCGACTCCGCCACGCATGACATCGACAAGCGCATTCGGGTGGGCCACGACATCGCCCAGCGCACCCGCGACGAGCTCGACGGAACTCGGTCCCCGGGCGGGTCGCCACGTCGTCACCGGGGCTCCGCGCACCTGATCGGACTCCTCGAGGATGACCTCCCCAATGTCCACCGCGGTGACGCCGTCGACCATCGCCTGGTGCGTCTTGCTGAGGAGCGCGAAGCGGTTCCCCTCGACGCCTTCGACCAGGTAGACCTCCCACAGGGGGTGGCGCCGATCGAGAGGGCGGCTCATGATTCGCGCGACGAGATCATTGAGTTGGCGCAGCGTGCCAGGCGCCGGCAGGGCGGATCGGCGCACATGGAACGTGACGTCGAAACGCTCGTCGTCCACCCAGACCGGTGAGGCGAGGCGCCCGGGCACCTCGCGCAGTCTCTGTCGGTAGCGCGGGACATAGGCGATGCGATCGCGGATCAGCTTGACCAGGCGCTCATGGTCCAAGGTGCCCGGCTGCTCCTGGAAGAGCGTGAGGCTGCCGACGTGCATGGGCGTGGCAGGGCCCTCGAGATAGAGGAACGACGAATCGAGGGCGGAGAGGCGATCGGCCACGATGCCATCGTGCCACGCCGACTGGCGTGAGCCGCGACTCAGGCGAGATCGATACCGAACAGTGCCTGGAGTTCGGTGAGGGTGTCCTCATATCCGACGTGGCGCACGCCCACGAGGCCAAGATCGGCGGCCGCGGTGATGTTGTGCGGCAGATCGTCGACGAAGACGCATGCGGAGGCGGGGAGTTCCAGCCGCTCGAGCGTGAGGTGGAAGATCTCCGCATCCGGCTTGCGCATGCCTACCTCCCCCGAGATCACGACGACGTCGAACATCCCGTCCCAGAGGTCCCGGGGGTAGAAGTCGCCCCAGGAGTTGGAGAGCAGGGCCGTGCGGATACCGCTCTCGCGAGCACGGCGGACGAGGGCATTCATGTCGTGCGCATGCTCGAACTCGTCGAACATCCGCCCGAGCAGGCCCTCTGCAGGCACCGGGGTCCCCGTGCGCCGACTGAGTTCGCCTGCCAGCACCTCCTCGAAGTGGGGCACCTCGATCTCGCCGCGCTCGAGCGCATGGATGGGGTTGAGCATCGCCTCGAGTTCCCCTTCGGGCCCGAGCCAGGTGCGCATGATGTCGGCGTAGGCAGAGAGGTCGACGGAATGTCGATCGGCCCAGCGCCGGACCGAGGAGTTGATGTCGGTGGTGAGCACGCCACCCCAGTCGACGATGAGTCCGGAGTAGGGCAGCGAGTCGGGCACGTGCTGATCCTAGGCGGGCACCCGCTCCTGCACGTGCCGCCCGGGTATCGACCGACGGGCGAACTCTCGGAGAACTCCTCGGGCCTGTGAACGTGGCGCTACCTCCGCGAGCGTGCGCCCTTCGCGCAGGCATGCGTCGTACGACGCACGGTCGTCCGGCACGCAAGTGACGTCGGTGATGCCCGCATGACGGCGTAGTGCTTCGCGGACCTGGCCCTCCGGGTCTCCCCCGAGCACACTGCGGCGCACGCGCGTGACGACCACGTGCACCGGGGTGTCGGGCACGATGCGCTGCAGGTCCTCGAGGCCGATGAGGAGACGGTCTATGCCCACGGGATCGGCAGACCCGACGGCCACGACCGCGTCCGCCGCCGCGAGGGCGGTGAGGGTGGCGGCGTGACGGCGCGGACTGCGCGTGTCGTGGAGCAACTCCTCGTCGTATTCCAGTCCGAAACCGGCATCGACGATGGTGACACCCGGCGTGGCACGACAGGCCTCCCACAGGCGGCTGAGCGCCGCGGGCCGGAGCTCCGCCCAGCGCCGCGCGCTCGTGATGCCGGTGAGCACGCGCAGGCGTCCGTCGATCGTGCGCGCGGCACCGGCGAGGGTGGTGGCGTCGAGCGTGCCAGCGTCCGCCTGGCGACACGCGACGACGATGCCGCTCACGTCATCGAGGAGGCCGAGATGCGCGGCGACGGAACCGCCGTGGGTGTCGGCGTCGACGAGGAGTGCGGGCACGCCCGCCCGAGCCGACTCGTCCGCGAGCGCGATCGCCACGCTGGTGCGACCGGGTGCGCCCGTGGGGCCCCACACCGTGATGAGGTGCCCAGGGGCCAGCGGGTCTGTGGTCGCCGCGGAATCAGAGCCGATATCGGAGTACTCCCAGGTCGAGGGGCGGGGTTCCTCCGCTGCGCGGGCAAGCGCCGCCACCGCGAGGTCGAGGTCATCGATGGGAAGGGTGACGAGGGGGATGTCGAGGGAGCGCAGTTTGCGCGCCCCTACCTCGTCACCGTCGACGGCGATGCCGATGATGCGCACCTGTGCGGCTGCCAGTCGCGACACCGCATCTCGCGCAAGGCGCGGGAGGCCCGCGCTCACGAACGCCACCCGCGCGCTTCCGCTCGCAGCGGCACCCAGGAGGTCTACCGCATCCACGCAACGTCGAGCGATCGCGATGGGTGCGCCGGAGCGGGTGAGGCGCGAGACGAGCTCAGGCTCGTGCGGCAGGTCGGGTGCAGCCAGGAGAGCGGGTATGGCGCTCATCGCGTCACCGCCGGCACGCGCACCAGGTCGATGCCGCCACTACGCGCGGCAGCGAGCACGGCCGCGGCATCGCGGGGATCGATTTCCAGGACGACGCCGTCCTCGCCCCCCAAACCGACCCCGTCGACGGCGACCTGCGAGACGAGCACCCCCTCGAGGACGAGTTCAGGCACCGGCACAGATCCCAGGTCATCTCCCTGCGTGGCCCAGACATCGACGCGCTCCCCGGGAGCCAGGTCGACGGGCGCGTGCAGCGGCTCGACCGGCACGGTCACCCATCGAGCATCACTCGCCGCCGCCTCGACCGGCGCGGGCAGGATCTCGCCAGCGAGGAGGGGACGGTCCAGCGGCGACGTCGGCAGGCCCGCGCCATCGGCGTAGGCAGCTGCCAGCGATGCGGGAATCGCGATGGCGACGACGTCATCGGGAGAGACGACGGCTCCCGGAGCGAGGTCGCGCGTGGCCTGCCACGCGGTCGCGGTGTCGCTGCCGCCGGCGAGCAGGCGTGCGCCGACAAGCATGGACACGACAATGAGCGCGACACCCGCGAGGACGCGTGCATCCCGCCACCACGCGCGGCTAGTGCGGCGCGCGGGAGGCGAGGGCGGGATTGATCCCGCGGGGCTGTCAGTGGACGCGTGCCGCGAGAGCACGGAAAGGACTCGTGTCATGGTGGCTCCAGTAGGGACATCCGGTGGATGCGCACCACTATCCGACGCAGGGCACGGGGACTCGCGGTGGCGGCATCACCGATCACCGTGCATGCGCGATCCGCTGGTCACTATCGCTTCATCCACAGGCGCGCCCTCGCGGTCGCCACGAGCACTGGTTCGGTGCGACCATCGGGCCATGCCACGCTTCCTCACGCTCGCCGACGTTGCCGAGATCCTCAATGTGTCCGCGGCACAGGCCTATGCCCTCGTCCGCTCCGGGGAGGTGCCCGCCATCCAGGTGGGGGGACGCGGCCAATGGCGCATCGAGGAGCAGCGCCTCGAGGACTACATCACGGCGAAGTACGCCGAGACCGCGGCGCGGTTCATCGACGCCTGATCATCGACGCCTGAGCGCGGCAATCGCGCCGAGTGGCACCGTTACGCGCCGGCGTACCGCCTCGGCTCGCCGTGGCTCACCCGGATCGTGCTCCGCGAGATCGAGGTGATCGGCTCCCACGGCGTCGATGGTGCCGTCAAGCGGCCCCGCGCCTAGGCGCAGTACTCGGACGACGCTGCGCTGGCGCGCCCACGCCCTCGCCACACTGGCAAAGCCCAGGCGCTCGCTGGGTGAGGCCGCCTCGCGCGCTCCGCCGCCCAGGTCGATCACCACAGCCATGCCCCACGCGGGGATGACCCAGTCGCCATCCTCGGCCGCCATTACGACGACATCCCGGCCCACCGCGGCGACGAGGCCCGTGACCTGACTGCCGCCCACGACCTCCACGCTCGCCTGGCGCTGGCCGCGCAATCGATCCAGCAGACGCGCCTCTGCGCGCGCGGCGCGCTCCACCTCGGCGATATCGGCATCCATCGATGCCGCATCAGCGGCTTCCGCCTCCGCGAGGATTCCCGCTAGCAGGTCGTCGAAGCGCGCAGAGCCGCTGATCGGTTCATCCACAGCGAGAGCGTACGCGTTGACTCCCCCTGTGCGGGCGGCGTGCAATGCACATCCGGCACCAAATGACATCAACCGCAATCAACACGCACCCAGACGCTTCACGCCCACCCACCTGACGCGATCACCCGGAGGCAGCCATGTCCGTCACGTCCCTCGCCACCGCACTTGCCGCTCCACCGCTGAGTCACGACGAGCCGCTCCCGCTGGAGTGGCAGGTGCCGAGCGGACTGCCCGCCACTCCCCCGCCCGCGCGACACCTGCGGCTCGTCGCGCCCCCTCCGGAGCCAATGCCGGTCGAGGGTGGCCGCCTGCCCGCGCCCGCACCGTGGGTGGCGCGCCTGGCGCCGGCGATCCTCGAAGTGGCAGCGGGTGAACGTCCCGCCGGGCAGCTCACCCGCTGGGTCACCCGCGACATTCGCGAAACGCTCGCGCGTCGCGGCGCGGCCGCACTTCGGCATCCGGCCGGCAAGGCCCGGGCACCCCAGTGCCGACGCGTGCGGTCGGTGCGGGTCACCTCGCCGGCCCCAGGAATCGTCGAGGCCAGCGCCGTCGTCATCGGGGGCGAGCGCGCCCGCGCCGTAGCCCTCCGACTCGAGGCCGTCCGAGGCCGCTGGCTCGCCACCGCCGTCGAATTGGGGTGAGCCGGGGTGGTGCGACGGCCGGATGACACACGGTCCATCACGACGCAGGGCTGATCACATCGCGAAGTGCCCCCGATGCCCGCATTCCTCGGTTAGCGCCAGTTGCGCGACTCCCTGGGGCGAGATGCCTCGTCCAACTGGCACATAGTCAGGGTGCCCTGCGAGAACCGCGGGTCGTCGAGCCGTGTCTACGTGACGTCCTAGGCCTCAAGACCCCCCCCCATTGACCTGCTGTACGGATGTCCGTACATTTGGCTCGTGACCTCCCCGGCCCTGTCGCCTTCGGCCGCCCGCGCATCCCTGGTGGGCCCCGTGCTGCCCGACCGGTCCAACCCCCTGCCCCTGTGGGCCCAGGTGTGTTCGGACCTGCGGCGGCGCATCGAGTTCGGGGAGTTCGCCGCGGGCTTCCCCGGCGAGTTGAGCCTCACCGAGGAGTACGAGGTGAGCCGCCACACCATTCGCGAGGCGCTACGCGTCCTGCGCGGCGAGGGAGTGCTGCGCAGTCAGCGCGGCCGTCCCACCATCGTGGAGCCCACCGTCTACCGCCAGAGCCTCGGCACCCTCTCCTCGCTCTTCGATTCCGTCGCCGCGCAGGGAGCGACCCCGCGCAGTGACGTCCTGCGCCTGGCCACCACGGTCAACGCCTCCGTGTGCGCTGACCTGGGACTGCCCGAGGCGACCGACCTCGTCGTCATCGAGCGACTGCGCTACGCCGACGACCAGCCGATCGCGCACGACATCTCATGGTTGCCCGCCGACATCGCACGCCCTCTGCTCGAGCGGGATCTCGCCCATGCCGCTCTGTACGCCGAGCTGCAGGCCCTTGGCATCGCGATCGACGGTGGTTCTGAGCGCGTGACTGCAGAGCGAGCGCCCCGACACATCGCGGACCTGCTTCGTCTCACTGCCGATGCCCCCGTCCTCTATCTCGAGCGACGGGCCACCAGCCATGGCCGGGCCATCGAATGGCGAGAGACACACGTACGCGCTGATCGCTTCAGCCTTGAGGCCGAATGGTCCGCAACTGGATCCACGCTCACCGCAGCCGTCGAAGGGGCGTCTCGCCCATGATCGTCGTCGCAGCGGTCCTGGCCGTATTCATCGGCATGGCCGTGGGAATCCTCGGCGGTGGCGGATCGATCCTCACCACGCCGCTGCTCATCTACGTGGTCGGCTTCGACGCCAAGCAGGCGATCGCCGCCAGCCTCTTCGTTGTCGGAGTCACGTCGATCTTCGGCCTCATCGGCCATGCGCGGGCGGGACGTGTGGTCTGGCGCATCGGTCTGCTCTTTGGTGCTGCCGGGATGGTGGGCGCCTTTATCGGTGGCCAGATCGGCGCCCGTCTCCCTAGCGCCCTCCTCCTTGCGGCATTCGCCGTGATGATGGGCGTCACCGCGGTCGCCATGATCCGGGGACGCAAGCAGGTCGCAGGCAAGGCGCACAAGGGTTTGCCCCTCTTCCGCATCCTCCTCGACGGCCTCGTCGTCGGATTCGTCACCGGCCTAGTCGGAGCAGGAGGCGGCTTCCTCGTCGTGCCTGCTCTCGCCCTCCTGGCGGGCCTGCCGATGCCCAGGGCGGTGGCCACCTCCCTGCTCGTCGTGGCGATGAAGTCGTTCGCCGGCCTTGCCGGCTACGTCTTCGTCTTCGGCCAGGGCTCCTTCATCAGCCTCAACCCGCAGACCCAGATCAACTGGTCCGTCACGCTCATCATCACCGGTGCGGCCGTGGTCGGAGCGCTCATCGGCAGCGCGGTGGTCGGGCGCATCCATCCGGACAAGCTGCGCAAGGCCTTCGGCTACTTCGTCCTCGTGATGGCTGTCTTCATCCTCAGCCAGCAGATCGGCTACGCCGTACTCGACTACGCCCGCAGCGGGTGGCTGCAGATGGCGGAGGTCGTCGCCGGGGGCATCGCGATCGTGGCGGTCTTCACCTGGCTCATCCGTAGACCCACCCAGGTTGCCATCGCCGACTTCGACGAACCCATCAGCGACTCCTCGACATCGAGCGAGAAGTAGTAGGGAAGACGCACCATCGGGCGTAGCGTGGCCCCGTGAGTGACGACCTGCCCATCCTCGAGCGCATCCGCGCGTCCGTCATCGGCGAGGACAGCGTGATGCACGGCCCCTTCGGGCCGAGGCGTGTCACCTACGCCGACTACACCGCGAGTGGACGTGCGCTGACGTTCATCGAGGACTTCATCCGCGATGCCGTTCTGCCCACCTACGCCAACACCCACACCGAGTCGAGCGGCACGGGCCTGCAGACCACGCGACTGCGCGAGGATGCGCGCCGCGTCATCCGAGATGCCGTGCACGGCGACGATTCAACGTGCGTGATCTTCGCCGGCAGCGGATGCACCGGCGCGATTGATCGACTCGTCGGCATCCTCAACCTGCGCATCCCGGCCGACCTCGACGCTCGCTACGGACTCAGTGCATCGATCCCCGCCCCGGAGCGACCCGTGGTGCTCGTCGGCCCCTTCGAGCACCACAGCAATGAGCTGCCGTGGCGGGAGTCCATTGCCGACCTCGTCACCATCCCCGAGGACCGCGACGGACACGTCGACCTTGACGCCCTCGAGACAGCCCTGCGCGAGCATCGCGAGCGCCCGCTCATCATCGGAGCCTTCAGCGCCGCCAGCAATGTCACGGGCATCCTCACCGACACCGACGCCGTTACCGAGCTCCTTCACCAGTACGGCGCACTGGCGGTCTGGGACTACGCCGCGGCTGCGCCCTACGTCGACATCGACATGCATCCCGAGGATCCTGCGATCGCCAAGGACGCGGTGGTCCTGTCCCCGCACAAGTTCGTCGGCGGCCCCGGCACGCCCGGTGTCCTCATCATTCGCCGCGACCTGCTGGCCAACACCGTCCCTGCCGTCGTCGGCGGAGGCACCGTGGCCTACGTCAACGCCGAGGAGCACGTCTACCTCGACGATCCGGTGCACCGCGAGGAGGCGGGCACCCCCGCAATCATCGAGTCGATCCGAGCGGGCCTGGTCTTCCAACTCAAGGCGACTGTCGGCGTCGACGTCATCAAGGCGCGAGAGGAAGAACTACTACACCGGGCCATCACGTCGTGGAGCGCCCATCCGCGCATCGACATTCTCGGCAACCCGGACGTCGACCGACTCTCGATCGTGTCCTTCACTATTCGCGCGACCGAGGGCGGCTACCTCCACCACAACGCCGTCGTCGCGATCCTCAATGACCTCTTCGGGATCCAGGCGCGCGGCGGATGTTCGTGTGCCGGGCCCTACGGCCACCGCCTCCTCGGCATCGACCTCGATCAGTCCCACGCCTATGAGCACCAGATCCGACAGGGCTGCGAGGGCATCAAGCCCGGTTGGGTGCGCGTCAACTTCAACTACTTCGTCGAGGACGAGGTCGCCGACTACATCATCGAGGCCGTCCGCCTCATCGCCGATGACGGCGAGCGACTGCTCCCGCTCTACCGCTTCGACGCGCTCTCGGGCCGCTGGACGCATCGCGAGGGGCCCGTCGAGCCGCCACTGCGGCTCGCCGACGTCGGCTATGACGACAGCGGACGACTGACCTACCCGCGCTGCGAGGACCGACTGCCACTGAGTGCGTTAGGCAATCACCTGAGTGAGGCGCAGGACTTGCTTGCCGACATGCCACCGCTCGGAGCAAGTGCACGACGTGACGACGAGTTCGACAGCCTGAGGTGGTTCCCGCTGCCCACCGCCTCGGTGTGAAGCGCGGAGGAGACTGACGTCTCCCTGACCCCTCGGCGAGGGAGGCCGTACGCCCTGGGGCCAGTCAGCGTCCTGGTGAACGCATCGCCGCCCTCTGCCTCGATCATGGGTTGAGTGAGTTGCTCACCGCGGACCGCGACTTCTCAAGATTTCCTGGACTGCGGTTGCGCAACCTCCTCGCCGCCCCCTGAGGCTGGCGCGGCTAGCGCTTCAGGCCAGCGGGCACGTCGTTGATGTCCCCACTGACAATCCAACGGTTGTATTCGCTGACAGCCGGGTCGAAGGTCACGACGACAGCAGGTCCGGCCTTGTGGACGGCGCAGAAGTCCTTGAAGCCTTCACCCTTGCGGGTGCCGACCATCGTCTTGCCGGGAATCTCCGTGCCCACTTCCTTCACGCCGCGAAGCTCCGACCAGGGGTCATCCACTCCCGCAACGGACTGGACTGCTGCCAACGGAGCGGAGATCGAGTGGACATGCATGGCTTCCACGTCCTCCATGTGACCCAGCTTCAGGACTGCGTCGTCGCCGTCAATCTCGATGGTTGCCATACGCGCTCCTTGGGTGATCCCGTCACGCGACGGCGCGCGAAACACTACCGACTATCGACAGCCCGCACACGCCTTACCGCTCGACGCCCGGCTTGTCGTAGAAGGCCTTGGCGAAGGGCTTGGGGTCCTTCAGCGCCCACTTCTGGGTGCCGTAGGCACT
>CAYYZU010000015.1:0-2503 GCA_964476205.1 uncultured Actinomyces sp.
GCTAGCGCGCGCGAGCGAGGATCTCGAGCAACGAGGGCAGCGCTTCGGCGAACGGCCGGAAGAGCGGAAGGTCGTCCAGCTCATCGACGGCCCACCACGCCGCTTCGTCGTTCTCAGGAGAGAGCGTCGCGTCGTAGTGCGGCCGGTCATCGACGAGCGCACAGCACGTGTGGTAGCTCCACAGGCCCTGCTGCACGACCACCTCGTGAATCCCTGCGAGGCGCCAACCGGGCGGGACTGCACCTATCTCCTCGTCGAATTCGCGCAGTGCTGCCTCGACGGGATCCTCGTGCTCGTCGATGGCGCCTCCGGGCACCGACCACTCGCCGTTGCCGCCGTGCACCCAATGGGCGCGCCGGGCGAGGAGAAGCCGATCCGTCGATCCCTCGCGGTGGCAGAGCAGCATGCCCGCGGCTCCGAAGCGACCCCACACGACGCGACCGGAGTCCAGCGTCACCCAGCCGTCACCCGAGCCGGGGCGGCCGATGAGAGTCACAGCTGCATTGTGGCAAAGGCCCGAGCCAACGGCCTGTCGAGCGATGGGATCGGTCTCAGTGTCCGCCGTCGGCCTTGTAGCGATCCCAGGACTCCTGGATCTCCTGCTCGGCTTCCTCGCGACCCGTCCAGGTCGCACCCTCGACGGACTTGCCCGGCTCGAGGTCCTTGTAGACCTCGAAGAAGTGCTGGATCTCGAGACGGTCGAACTCCGATACGTGATAAATGTCGCGCACGTGCTCCATGCGGGGGTCGCCCGCGGGCACGCACAGCACCTTGTCGTCACCGCCGGCCTCATCCGTCATGCGGAACATCCCGACTGCGCGGCAGCGGATGACCACGCCGGGGAAGGTCGGCTCCTGCACGAGCACGAGTGCATCCAGTGGGTCGCCGTCGAGGCCGAGGGTGTCATCGACGAAGCCATAGTCGTGCGGATAGCGCGTCGACGTGAAGAGCATCCTGTCCAGGCGGATACGCCCGGTCTTGTGGTCCATCTCGTACTTATTGCGACTACCGGAGGGGATCTCGATGGTGACGTCGAATTCCAGGGGCTGGGGTGTCACGTGACCTCCTCGACGGGTGACCTGACCTAGTCTTCCCCATGGCGTGTCCGCTCAGTGACCGCATCCGCTTTCCGGGAGGAGTCGCATGCGTCGCACGTGGCTTCCCCTCGTGGCTGTGCTCACGATCGGGGCGGCGATCCCGGCGTACGCCGCGCCGCAGGCAGCGCCCGCCGGGCCCGCCGAGGTCGTCCTCGCCCTGCCCGACCAGTCGCCCACGGGTGCACCCGATGCGGTGGCCGGCGTACTCGATCCCCTCCTCGACGATGCTTCGCTCGGCGGGTCAGTCGGCGCCATCGTGCTCGATGTGGCGACGGGAGCGGTCATCTATCAGCGCGAGGCGGCGATGCCTCGGTCGCTTGCGTCGAACCAGAAGGTCTTCACTGCGCTCGCGATCCTCGATGCGCTGGGACCTGAAGGCCGCATCGAGACGACGGTCGCATGGGACTCGAGTACGTCGACCGTCACGCTCGTGGGAGCGGGTGACCCCACGCTTGCCTCGGTCGCTGCGAGCGGATCGTCACTGGCGGACCTCGCTGACCAGGTAGCCGGCCAGGTGACGGGCGAGGTCTCGCTGCAATACGACACGAGTCTCTTTGACGGGCCCGCGCTCGCACCCGGTTGGGCGCCGGAATACCCAGCCCTTGGCATTGCCGCTCCGGTTTCACCGCTGGTTGTCGACCGTGCGCGCATCGGAGGAGACGAGGCGCGGCAGCCCGATCCCGCCCGCGCGGCCGCCGACGCTTTCGCTTCCCTGCTGGCGGATCGAGGCGTGACGGTGGCGGATATCGCGGAGGGAGCGAGCACGGGTCAGGTGATCGCCACCACCGCATCCGAGCCCGTCGCGACGATGGTCGAGACGATGCTCACGGAATCCGATAACGACATGTCCGAGATCCTCGGCCACCTCGCGGGCGCCGAGCAGTCTGGCGTGGGTTCATTCGACACCGGGGCAGCGGCGACGCTTGCCACGCTGCAATCCCTGGGAATCCCATCGAGTGGATCGGAGTTCGTCGACGGCAGTGGCCTGTCCTACGAGGATGTCGCGTCGCCGCTGACTCTCGCGAGTGCCGTGAGCCTCACGTCGGGTGCGTCAGCACCGGCATGGACCTGGCCCGTCGTACTCGGCCTTCCCATCGCCGGACTCACCGGCACGCTCGCCGATCGCTTCGTCGACGCCGACACTCAGCCCGCCGCAGGATTCGTCCGCGCGAAGACCGGCACGCTCATCGGCGTCTCGACCCTCGCCGGCACGGTGGTCGATGCGGACGGGCGCCTGCTCGCCTTCGCCTTCATGTCCGACGCAACCACCGACGTCGACTCCTCGCGTGCCGCCTTGGACCGGGCCGCGGCCGCACTGGCGGCCTGCGGGTGCCGCGGCCGCGCCTAGGTGAGCGGGCCCGACGTACGGGGGGTAGGCGACGTACGCGGGGCAGGCGACGTACGCG
>CAYYZU010000015.1:2603-20198 GCA_964476205.1 uncultured Actinomyces sp.
AGCGGGCCCGACGTACGGGGGGTAGGCGACGTACGCGGGGCAGGCGACGTACGCGAACTTTGAGCGGAACGTGCCCCTTAAGGGCGTTATCCGCTCAAAGTTCGACTCGTCGCGCGAAGTTCGGGACGAATGTGTGCCTGGAGTGCACTTTTGTCCCGAAGTCCGATCCTGCCCGTGCCTGAGGGACCGCACACCCGCGCGTAGGTGAGCGGGCCCGACGTACAGTCGTCGGATGGCCGACCCCGTGGACTGGGCACTCGCCGCTGCCACAGGCGCTCGGCTGGCCCCCTCCGGCCCCCACGACGATCGTGACGGCGTCGAGTCTGCGGTGCGCCAACTGCGCCGGGCGAGCGAGCGGGCCGTGCAGCCCGTCGCCGACGTCACGGGCCTCGAGGCTCCCTTCGACGCGCATCGCAGTGTCGTCGTCGGCCGCAAGGCCTGGGTGAGGTCCAACGTCGAGCAATTGCGCACCGCCACCGAGCCGGTGGCCGATGTGCTGGGCGGCGACGGCAACCGCGTCGTACGCGCGGTGGGCTCGCGCACGACCGCCCTGCAGATGGGCGCCGTGCTCGCCTGGCTGTCATCGAAGGTCCTCGGCCAGTACGAAGCCTTCGGAGGCGGGGGGCGCCTCCTGCTGGTCGCGCCCAACATCGTCCATGCCGAGCGGCAGCTCGATGTCCCCCCGACCGATTTCCGCCTGTGGGTCTGCCTTCACGAGGAGACCCACCGCGTGCAATTCGGTGCCGTGAGTTGGCTGTCGGGCTACTTCACCGACGAGGTGCACTCCTACCTGCGCGCCGTCGACCCGGATGCGGGCAGTGCCATCGGACGCGTCGTCGCGGGGCTCCGACAGCGGACGAGAGGCGAGGGCGGCCTCATCGATCTCATGCAGACCGAGGAGCAGCGGGCGATCCTGGATCGGCTCACCGCGCTCATGTCGCTTCTCGAGGGTCACGCCGATGTCGTCATGGATGCGGTCGGGCCGCAGGTAGTGCCGAGCGTCGACGTGATCCGCCAGCGCTTCGACGTGCGCCGTCAGCAGGCGGGCACGCTCGACGGCGCACTGCGGCGCCTTCTCGGACTCGACGCGAAACTGCGACAGTACGTCGAGGGAGCTGCCTTCGTGCGCGCAGTCGTCGACCGCGTCGGCATGCAGGACTTCAACGCCGTGTGGACATCGCCCGAGACGCTGCCGAGACCGGGGGAGATCGCCGATCCGCAGGCCTGGATCGCGCGAGTGCACGGATGACTTCGGATCTCGACGCGGCAGATGCCTCGCGCGCCGTTCGGCGCGCCGTGGAGGAGTGCCTCGCCGACATCCCTGCGGATCGACTCGTCCTCGTCGCTGTGTCGGGCGGCGCGGACTCTCTCGCGCTGGCACAAGCCGTCGCCGCGACGGGCAGGCCGTGCGCGGCGGCGATCATCGACCACGGACTGCAGGCGGACTCCGCAGATGTGGCCGCGCGTGCGGCCGGCGAGTGCGCGCGGCTCGGCCTCGATCCGGTGGTGGTCGAGCGAGTCGATGCGTCGGCGAAGGGTTCCGGGCCCGAGGCAGCGGCGCGGGATGCGCGCAGATCCGCGCTCGAGGGCATCGCCGATCGTCTCGGTGCCGCCGCCATCCTTCTCGCGCACACGCGGGACGATCAGGCGGAGACCGTGCTCCTGCGCCTGGCGCGCGGATCGGGCGCTCGCTCGCTCGCGGCGATGTCCGCCGTCACCGGTCGCTGGCGCCGGCCGCTCCTCGACGTGCCGCGTGACGTGGTCCGCGCGAGTGCCTCGGCGTTAGCGGTATGGGAGGACCCGCACAACGTCGACCCGGCGTACGCGCGCACTCGGGTGCGCCACGAGGCACTGCCCGCCCTGGTCGAGGCCCTCGGCCCCGACGTGGTCTCCGGGCTCGCGCGATCGGCGCGTCTCCTCGGCGACGATGCCGATGCCCTCGACGCCCTTGCCCGGGAGGCGGCGGCAGCCGTCGTCGCTCCGGATGGCTCCCTCGACGTGGTCGGGCTCGCGGCCCTCCCCAGGGCCCTGCGCACGCGCATTCTGCGGTCGGCCGCGATCGCGTCCGGGTGCCCCGCCGGGGCGCTGACCTCAGCGCATGTGGATCGACTCGAGGCCTTGGTGTCGGATTGGCACGGCCAGGGCGCAGCGGATCTGCCGGGCGGTCTCGCCGGCGAGCGCGCGTATGGCAGGCTGGCGATCCGCCGCGTCCCCCCGGTCGCGGAGCGACGTCGACACGACCGCGAGGAGTGAGAGTGGACGCCGACCACGTCCCTTCGGAAATCACCGAGATCCTCATCACCGACGAGCAGCTCCAGCAGCGCCTCGCGGAGGTGGCCGCGCAGGTCGATGCGGATTACGCCGGTCGCGACCTGCTGCTGGTCGGGGTGCTCAAGGGCGCGACCATCGTCGTCGCGGACTTCATGCGCCACCTGAAGTCGCATGTGACGGTCGACTGGATGGCGGTGTCGTCGTACGGATCCGGCACCCAGTCCTCAGGTGTGGTGCGCATCCTCAAGGACCTCGACACCGATCTCGAGGGCCGCAATGTGCTCGTGGTGGAGGACATCCTCGACACCGGCCTCACCCTCTCCTGGCTCCTGCGCAACCTGAAGTCCCGCGGCGCGGAGTCGGTCGAGGTGTTCACCCTGCTGCGCAAGCCCGAGGCACTGCGGATTCCCGTCGAGCCCAAGTACGTCGGATTCGACATCCCCAACGTCTTCGTCGTGGGCTACGGGCTGGACTACGCCGAGCGCTACCGCAACCTGCGCCAGGTGAGCGTGCTGGACCCCAGGGTGTACGGCGGCTGACCGACCTTCGGCGCGCCGCCCGGTGTACCTTCGAGGGAGCGGGCGGGAATGCCCGCGTGTCGGCACGTGTTGCCGCCTCATCCACGATCAAGGGAAGCCGACCAGATGAACGCCAAGCGATTCCTCCGCGGGCCGCTCTTCTGGATCCTGCTTGCCGTCTTGCTGGTCCTCGTCGGATCGAGCCTGGTGAGCGGCATCGGCGGCCCCGAGCGCATCGACACCAGCCAGGCCATCGCGGACATCCAGGCCGATAGCGTCGAGAAGGCCGTCATCACCGACGGCGACCAGGTCCTCGAGTTGACGCTCAAGGACGGCACGGTCGTCACGAGCCAGTACGTCACCGGCCAGGGAGTCGAGCTTCAGCGGCTGCTTCAGGAGAAGGCAGCGGCGGGCCAACTGCCCGGCGGCTACAACGTCGTCGTCCCGCAGGACAACATCTTCCTGAGCCTCATCTTCACCCTGCTGCCTTTCGCCCTCCTCATCCTGCTGCTCTTCTTCTTCATGAGCCAGATGCAGGGCGGCGGGCGCATCATGAACTTCGGCAAGTCCAAGGCGAAGGCTGTCTCCAAGGACATGCCCAAGACGACGTTCGCCGATGTCGCGGGGGCCGACGAGGCGGTCGAAGAGCTGCAGGAGATCAAGGAGTTCCTCTCCGAGCCCGCAAAGTTCCAGGCGGTCGGCGCCAAGATTCCCAAGGGCGTCCTGCTCTATGGCCCACCCGGGACCGGCAAGACCCTCCTGGCGCGCGCAGTGGCTGGCGAGGCGGGTGTGCCCTTCTTCTCCATCTCCGGCTCGGACTTCGTGGAGATGTTCGTGGGCGTCGGCGCCAGCCGCGTGCGCGACCTCTTCGAGCAGGCCAAGGCCAATGCCCCCGCGATCATCTTCGTCGATGAGATCGATGCCGTCGGCCGCCATCGCGGTGCCGGACTGGGCGGTGGCCACGACGAGCGCGAGCAGACGCTCAACCAGATGCTGGTCGAGATGGACGGCTTCGACGTCTCGTCGGGCGTCATCCTCATCGCCGCGACCAACCGCCCCGACATTCTCGATCCGGCACTCCTGCGCCCCGGCCGATTCGATCGCCAGATCGCCGTCGACCGCCCCGACCTCGAGGGTCGTTACGCCATCCTTCAGGTCCACGCGCGCGGCAAGCCGATCGCCGAGGGCGTCGACCTTCGCGCAGTGGCGCGGCGTACTCCTGGATTCACGGGCGCTGACCTCGCCAATGTCCTTAATGAGGCTGCGCTGCTCACGGCGCGGATGGGCGGCCAGCTCATCGACGATGACGCACTCGATGAGGCCATCGATCGCGTCATCGCGGGCCCGCAGAAGCGCACGCGCGTGATGGACGACCAGGAGAAGATGATCACGGCGTACCACGAGGGCGGCCATGCACTCGTTGCTGCTGCGCTCCCGGGCAACGACCCGGTGCACAAGATCACGATCATGCCCCGCGGGCGCGCACTCGGCTACACCATGGTGCTGCCCGACCAGGAGAAGTACTCCACGACGCGTAGCCAGATGCTCAACCAGCTGGCCTACATGCTGGGTGGCCGTGCCGCGGAGGAGCTGATCTTCCACGACCCGACGACCGGTGCGTCCAACGACATCGAGAAGGCCACCGGCCTCGCTCGCGCGATGGTGACGCAGTACGGCATGACCGAGCGCCTCGGCGCCATCCGCTACGGCCAGGAGCAGGGCGAGGTCTTCCTCGGCCGCGACATGGGCCACATGCGCGACTACTCCGAAGAAGTGGCCGCGGCCATCGACGAGGAGGTGCGCTCGCTCATCGAGACGGCGCACCAGGAGGCCTACGACATCCTGGTCAACAACCGCGATGTCCTCGATCGCCTCGTCCTCGAACTCCTCGAGAAGGAGACGCTCGACAAGGGCGAGGTCGAGGCAGTCTTCGCCGACCTGCGACTGCGCACTCCGCGCCCTGCGTGGACGGGCTCATCACTGCGCCAGCCGGACGTGCGTGGCCCCGTCGAGGTGCCGCTCAATGGCACGTCGAGCGAATCATCGAATGGCCACGCGAATGGCCATGCCAACGGTCACGTTCCCGCACCGGCTCCGGCGGAAGGCATCGCGCAGCGGTCGGAGGATCAGGCGTGACGTCGGAGATCACCCGGGTGTCCCTTGATCGCGAGCCGCCCGCCATGGGTCCCTTCGACCGCGAGCGCGCCGAGCGCGCCGTACGCGAGCTCCTCATCGCTGTCGGGGAGGACCCTGATCGCGAGGGACTGCTCGAGACCCCCGCTCGTGTGGCCCGCGCGTACGAGGAGATCTTCGGCGGCATGCGCCTCACCGCGGAGGACGTGCTCACCACGACCTTCGACCTCGGCCACGATGAGCTCGTCATCGTGAGGGATATCGAGGTCTACAGCACCTGCGAGCATCACCTTGTCCCCTTCCACGGCGTCGCCCACGTCGGCTACATCCCCGGCAACGATGGCCGCATCACGGGACTGTCCAAGCTTGCGCGCCTTGTCGACGTGTACGCGAAGCGCCCGCAGGTGCAGGAGCGACTCACCTCACAGGTGGCCGATGCGCTCATGCGCATCCTTCAGCCCAAGGGGGCCATCGTCGTCGTGTCCTGCGAGCACCTGTGTATGTCCATGCGCGGCGTGCGCAAGCCCGGAGCCCGCACGATGACCAGCGCCGTGCGCGGTGCTCTCACGGACCCGGCCACGCGGGCCGAGGCCATGGCGCTGCTGCGGGATTAGCGGTGCGCGCACCTCGCGGCCTTCCCCCGGCCCTCGCCAATCTCGATCGCACGCTCGTCATGGGCATCCTCAATGTCACTCCCGACTCCTTCTCCGACGGAGGCCGGTGGGCGGATGCCGCCTCGGGGGTGGAGCGCGGGTGCCGGCTGCATGCCGAAGGCGCTGACCTCGTCGATGTGGGGGGCGAGTCCACACGTCCCGGAGCCGGGCGCATCACCGTCGAGGAGGAACTCGGCCGCGTCGTCCCGGTCGTGCAGGGCCTTGTGGCCGCAGGCGTGCCCGTGAGCATCGACACCATGCGTGCGGAAGTTGCCGACGCCTGCGTGTCCGCCGGAGCGGTGCTCGTCAACGACGTGAGTGGAGGGCAAGCGGATCCGGCCATGCTGCCGTGGCTCGCCACCTGCGATGTGCCCTACGTCGCCATGCACTGGCGCGGCCCCAGCGATGTCATGGAGGACCTGGCGACGTACGCCGACGTCGTGGCCGAGGTGCGCGATGAGCTGGCCGCTCGAGTCGATGCCCTCGCGGAAGCCGGCGTCAATCCTGACCGCGTCGTCCTCGATCCCGGTCTCGGCTTCGCGAAGCGCTCACCGCATAACTGGGATCTCCTGCGCCACCTTGACGCACTTGCTGCACTCGGCTGCCCGCTGCTCGTCGGCGCTTCCCGCAAGAGATTTCTCGGGGATCTGCTCGCCGACGAGACGGGGGAGCCCCGTCCCTTCGACGGGCGCGACGCGGCGGGGGATGCCGTGACAGCGCTGGCTGCAGCGGCGGGAGTGTGGGGCGTGCGCGTGCACGAAGTGAGAGCGAGTCGCGACGCCGTGCTTGTCGCCCGCGCCTGGAGGGAGCAGTCATGAGCGCACTCATCCCCGGGGCGGGACGTGACCTCATCGAGGTGCACGGGATCCGCGCGCGCGGCCACCACGGAGTGCTTGAGTCCGAGCGCGCCACCGGGCAGCCCTTCATTGCCGACGTGATCCTCGCCGTTGACACGCGCGCTGCCGCCGGCAGCGACGACCTCGCCGACACCGTCGACTACTCGCAGGTGGCCCAGGCGGTGTACGCGGAGCTGGCTGGGGATCCCGTCGACCTCATCGAGACCTTGGCCGAGCGGATTGCGGCTCGTTGCCTGGCCTTTGCCGGAGTACAAGCGGTGGAGGTTGCCCTGCACAAGCCCGAGGCGCCGGTGGGCGTGCCGGCCAGTGACGTCGTGCTTCGCATCCTGCGGGAGCGCGCGTGACCCGTGCGGTGCTCGCGGTCGGATCCAATCTCGGGGATCGCATGGCTCTCTTGCAGGGAGCCATCGACGCTCTCGGGGAGCACATGGACGTCGTCGCGGTTTCCGGCGTCTACGAGACGGCGCCAGTGGGCGGACCCGATCAGGACGATTTCCTCAATGCGGTGCTCATCGTCGAGACCTCCCTCGCGCCGTACGACCTGCTCGCGCTGTGCCAGCGCGTGGAGACGGCCCATGACCGCGTGCGTGAGGTGCGCTGGGGCCCGCGCACGTTGGATGTCGACATCGTCGTGATCGAAGGCGAGATCCTCGACGATCCCGACCTCACGCTGCCGCATCCGCGCGCACACGAGCGGGCCTTCGTCTGCGTGCCGTGGCTCGAGGTCGATCCCGGAGCAGCGCTCCCCCAAGGACCGATCGCTTCCCTGACGCTTGACCAGAGTGGGATCGTGCGACGTTCTGACCTCGCGCTGGCTCTCCCGGGGGATACGACGCGATGAAGCCGACGCGCCTATGAAGCCAACAAGATGGGTGCCGCTCGTCGCCATCACCGCCATCGCGCTCGCCGTCGGCTGGGTGCTCGTCGACCTGGTGGAACGCGTCGCGGGTCGCATCCTCGGCGTGCCGTGGCTCGCCGCGGTGGCGCTCTGGGTGCTCGCGATCGGCGTCCTCGGCTGGACCCTGCTCAGTCGGGGTCGCCTGGGACATAAGCCTTCGTCTGGTCCGGTGACGGTGACCGCCTCTTCCGGAGGAGACAGACGCATGCCCCCGCTGGTGGCGGCGCGGACCGCTGCGCTCGCGCTGGCCGCGTCGCGCACGGGCGCCCTGATCGGCGGGTTCTACCTCGGGATCGCACTCGGTCTCCTGGGCGTGCGCGACACTCCCACGGGCTCCGCGTCGATGGCCGCGGCGGTCACGAGCGTCCTCGCCTGTGCGGTGCTCGTGGGAGCGGCTCTATGGCTCGAGCACCTGTGTCGTCTGCGTGAAGGCGACGACGCCCCGTGACAACCGGCGACTAGAGTGCGACCATGACCGACGCACCGCTGGAAGACCTTCCCTTCGACGAGCTGCGTCAGCGCGCCTTCCACGTCGCAGAGCATCGCCTCGACCTCGGGTTCTTTGTCGATGTCTACTCCCACATGCCCGGGATGGTGGCGATCGAGGGCGAGGGCGGTGACCTCGGGTCGACGGGCGGCACGATCATCGAGTCGATCAAGGCGTTCAAGCAGATGTTTGGCGACAGCCCTGAGCTCGACGAGGACACCGAGGCGCTTCTGCGCGCGCGGTTCGCGACGTACCTGCGCGAGCACGGCAAGGGCTGATCCCCGCGTCAGTGGTCGAGGTCTCCGGCCACGAAGAGGAATGACCCCACCGCTGCCGGGAGTTCGGCCAGCGTGGTGCCCGGCAGGGCCGCACCCATTGCCTGGACATTGGCGTACGACGCCGTGCGCAGTCGCACGCGCCAGGGTGTGATGTCTCCCGTCGAGACGACGTAGGCACCGCTCGGACCCATGGCGGATTCCAGCCAGGCGTACGCCGCTCCCTCGGGTGCGCGCACCACCTTGGGCAGGCGGACGTCAATGGGACCCTCGGGCACCCTCGCCCAGCAGGCCTCGATGACATCTAGGTCCGCCAGGACCTGCTCCGCGAGGACCCGATAGCGCGCGAGTGCGTCCCCCTCATCGGTTGTGATGACGCGCAGGACGTCGCTGAGCTCGGCGTAGGCGAGTGCGGGGGCGTCACGGCGGAGGTCCTCGTCGAGGCCGCTGGCCCGCGCCACGGGACCGCCGACGCTCCAGAGACGCGCGGCGTCGCCTGTCAGGCGAGCGATGCCGGGGCGCACGGTCGCTTCGATGGCGTCGAGCGCGGCGGGGATCTGCGCCTTCGTGACCGCGATGGCCGCGTGGATCTGGTCGCCCCAGTCGGTCGGGGCGTCGTAGGCGAGACCGCCGATGCGCGTCACCATCGGGTGCACCCGCCCGCCGCTCATCGTCTCGACGCAGGTCAGCCAAGCCTCGCGCGCTGCCATGCCGGGCGCTCCGCTGGCCGGGACACCGCGGGGAGGCAGGGTGGCCGCCCCCGCGAGATGCAGCAGTGCGGCGGAGGCGCGAGTGATCTCGCACAGCAGTGTCCGCAACCAGATGGCACGAGGAGGCACCTCGATACCGAGCAGGTCCTCGACGGCGGTCGCGAGTGCGATCTCCGAGACGGCAGCACCGAGCCAGTCATGTCGGTTGGCCAGCATGAGGGCCTGGCGGTAGTCGCGGGCCTCGAGGAGCTTCTCGGCCCCGCGGTGCAGGAGTCCCGGCTCCGGATCGGCGGCCACGACCGTGTCGCCTTCGATGCGGCACTTCAGTCTCAGAGCGCCGTGCCCGGAGGGATGGAGGTCGCCGAGGTCGAGAGAGATGTCGGCGGGTGCCATGCCCGTGCCGACGGTCGCCTCGGTCATGCCGGCAGCATGCCAGAGTGGAGGCATGGACCCGGCTGCTGACGCCTTCGCTCCTCCGGCGGCGGGCTGGACTCCCGTGTCGCCTCGACTCGCCACTGCGCGTCGCGTGACGCTGCTCCTCTCCTATCTGCTCGTCGTCGCGGGCGGTGTGATCCTGGTGCTCTCGCCCCTGTCGATCATGTGGGTCGCGGCGTACGCCGTGCTCGCGCTCGTGGCCTTTGCGTGGGCCTGGTGGATCATCGGTCGCCGCGTGCGCTCGTTCGGCTACGCCGAGCGCGCCGACGATCTCCTCGTCGTCAGCGGCATCCTCGTGCGCCGTCTGGTGATCGTGCCCTACGGGCGCATGCAGATGGTCGATCTGCGTGCGGGCCCCATCGATCGGTGGCTCGGGATCGCGACCGTGCAGTTGCATACGGCCGCAGCTACGACGGATGCGACCATCCCGGGCCTGTTGCCGCCGGAGGCCGCCGCACTCCGCGATCGCCTGGCGGCTCGAGGCGAGGAGAGGACCGCCGGCCTGTGACGCAGCCCCGGCGCACGAACCCGCTCAGTCCGCTGGTCCAGGCCGCTCCGGCGCTGCCCGCAGCGGCGCTCTTCATCGTGGGACCGGGTGCCGGCGTCGCTGCGCGTAGTGGAGTGCCGTTGGTGCTGCTTGCGCTCGCGGGCGCGGTCCTCGGCTACGCAGCCTTCGTCGCCGTCGCGTGGGTGTCCTGGTGGCGCCGGACCTTCTGGCTCGACGACGACGGTGACCTGCGCATGGACTCGGGTCTGCTCCAGCGCTCCGCGCGCCGTTTGCAGCTGTCTCGCCTGCAAAGCGTCGACATCGTGGCTCCCTTCTTCGCGCGGCTCGTAGGCCTCGTCGAAGTGCGCGTGGAGGTGGCGGGTGCGGGTGACTCACGAATCGTCCTGCGCTACCTCACGCGCCCGGAAGCGGATGACCTGCGCGGTCGCATCCTCGAGCTTGCACGCGGCGAGACGACAGAAGATCAGGAGCCTGCGATCCCACTCGCAGCGGTGCCCTCGGGCCGCCTGCTCGCGGGCCTACTGCTGCGGTCGGTGACCGCCGCGTTGCTCCTCGCGACGATCCTGCTTCTTGTCGTCACGTCCCTCACCCAGGGACCGGCCGGGATCGTCCTCGTCCTCGTCACCGGTGGCTTGCCCATCCTCTCGGTCGTCACCGAGTTCCTGGCGAACTACGGCTTCCGCGTCGCGCGGACGCAGGACGGGCTGCGCATCCGCCGCGGCTTGCTGTCGACCCAGTCGCGCACGGTGCCACCGGATCGCGTGCACGCCGTATCGATCGTGTCGCCCCTGCTCTGGAGGCGGTGGGATTGGGTGCGCGTCACGGTCACCATCGCGGGCGTACAGGGCGATGAGGTGCGTCCCGACGTACTCATCCCCGTCGCTCCGCGCGAGGAGGCCCTCCGACTCATCGCTGAAGTGCTCCCCGAGGTCGACGTCAACGCTCTGTCCTTCGAGAGCGCACCGCGAGCGGCACGCTGGCGCTCGCCCTTCGCGTGGCGCTCCCTCGCGTGCGCACTCACGCCCCAGGTCATCGCCACACGATCGGGGCGCATCACGCTGCGGACCTCGATCGCGCCGCATGCCCGGGTCCAGTCCGTGCGCGTCACGCAAGGGCCCTGGGAGAGGGGGCTGGGCCTGGCCTCGCTGCATGCCGACATCGCACCCGGCCCGGTCGAAGTGGTGGGGCGTCACCTTGCCGAGGACGTGGTGCGGCCGCTCGCGCAGGAGGAGAGCGATCTCATGCGTCGCGCCCGGCTCGTGCGATGAGTGCTGCTACCTGGTCGCGTGCCTGGCGTGACGCTTCCCGCGAGTTCTGGTCGAGCCAGCAGCCGAGTGCTCACTTCACCACCTCCGCCGGCTCCCTCGTCGCCGAGAGAATTGCGGCGATTGTGCACGAGGTCGATGTTCGACTCGGTCATCCCGAGACGCTCCACGTGATCGACATCGGCTGCGGTGACGGCACACTCCTCGCCCTCGTGCGCGATGCGTGCGCAGACCTGAGCCCGCGCGTGCGTTGGACCGGTGTCGATATGCGCCGCTTCGAGGTCGCTGGCGTGGAGTCCCTCGTCGCCGAGGCTCCTTGCGCCCTGCCCGTGGGCGATGTGCGCGGACTCGTGATGGCACATGAGTGGCTCGATGAGATTCCCTGTGACATCGTCGAGCGCGATGGGGATGGCATCGACCGGCTGATGCTCGTCGACCGACAGGGCACCGAGAGCCTTGGTCCGCCACTGGAGGATGACCAGGCATGCGCCGAGTACGGCGTGGATGCAGCCCACGCGCGGGCGTGGCTTGCGCACTGGTGGCCGCTGGTCGAGCCCGGCGATCGCGCGGAGGTCGGCATCGCACGTGATCAGGCGTGGCAGTGGATCACCGGACTCCTGGCTGAGGGCACGGCTCTGGCCACGGACTACGGCCACATGCATGACGAGCGCAGGGAGCGCGACCGGCACGGCACGCTGGCGGCCTATGCGTCGGGGCGCCTCGTCCGCCCTGCTCCAGACGGCGCCGCGAATCTCACGGCACACGTGGCGTTCGATGCCTGCATGGCCGCTGTGCCAGGCTCGACGCTCACCCTGCAGCGTGATGAGATCGGCGCCATTCCGCTGGGGGAGGACCCGTCAGCCGCAGACGTAGAGCGACACTTCGCCTCGCTGCGACTGAGGGACAGGGATCGGCTCGGAGGCGTGGGCTGGCTGCGCTGGGACGCTCATCGCGATGGGCTCACGCCTGCGTCTACCCTGCCGATGTGGTGAGTCCGCCCCCTCGGCTGCGCGTCGGCGTGATCGGCACCGGCCGTGCCGGTGCCGTGATCGGCTCCGCCCTGCGCCGCTCGGGCCACGAGGTCGTTGCCTGCTCGGCTCGCGGTGACATCTCCCGTGTGCGCGCGGAGGCGCTGCTCCCCGGCGTACCCATCCTCTCTCCGTCCGAGGTGGCGCACGCGTGCGACCTGCTCATCCTCGGCGTCCCCGATGACACGTTGCCGAGTGTGGTGGAGGCGCTCGTGCCGGACGTGCGACCTGGGCAGATCGTGCTGCACCTGTCCGGCCGCCACGGACTGGGCGTCCTCGCGCCGATGGACGGCGTCATCCCCATCGCCGCTCATCCGGTGATGACGTTTACCGGCACGAGCCTGGACCTCGACCGTCTCGACGATTGCCCGTTCGGCGTCACGGCGACAGGCGAGGGAGCCTCGATCGCCGCTGCCCTCGTCATGGAGATGGGCGGAGACCCCGTCGAGGTCGCCGATGACCGGCGCACGATCTATCACGCAGCTCTCGCCCACGGGGCAAACCACCTCGTGACCCTTGTCGCGCAGACGATGGATCTCCTCACTGCAGCGGGCGTCGCCGACCCCGAGCGCATCGCGCGCCCGCTGCTCACTGCGGCGCTCGACAACTCCCTGCGCGAGGGCGACCGCGCACTTACGGGCCCGGTGGCACGTGGCGACCACGCCACGGTGCGCGCGCACATCGACGAGATGCCCGACGCCGACGTCGAGCACACCTATCGGGCGCTTGCCCTGGCGACAGTGGATCGCGCGCGCGCCGCTGGCACGCTCAGCGAGGCAGATGCGGCTGAGCTTCGCGGCATCCTCTCGGTGGAGGATCGATGACCCGGGTCATGCGCACGCGCGCCGAGCTCAACGAGGGCACGGTCAGCGGCGTACCCGTGGCCGTGGTGATGACGATGGGGGCGCTCCACGAGGGCCACGCAGAGCTCATGCGCGAGGCGCGCCGCCGCCTGCCGCAGGGGGTCATCATCGTGACGGACTTCGTCAACCCCACCCAGTTCGGCGCGGGCGAGGACTTCGATCGCTACCCGCGCACCCTCGAGGCGGACGTCGAGGTGTGCGAGCGCAATGACGTCGACATCGTCTTCGCACCGGCGGTCGACGAGGTCTACGGCGCGAGTGGTCTCGGCATCACGGTCGACCCCGGTCCGCGGGGCAGCATCCTCGAGGGAGCGAGCCGGCCCGGGCACTTCGCGGGAGTCCTCACCGTGGTGGCCAAGCTCATGCACATCACCGGGCCCGACCTGGCTCTCTTCGGAGAGAAGGACTATCAGCAGCTCGTCCTCATTCGCGACATGGTGCGCGCGCTGGACTTCCCCGTCGAGGTGGGCGGGGTGCCGACCGTGCGGGAGGCCGACGGTCTTGCCATGAGCAGTCGCAATCGCTACCTGTCAGCGCAGGCGCGTCAGCAGGCGGTTGCCATCCCACGGGCCTTGGCCGAGGGGCAGGCTGCGGCATCGCGTGGACCAGAGGCCGTGCGGCAAGCCGCCCTCGCCGTGCTCGAGTCGGATGGCATCGACGTCGACTATGTCGTCGTGACGGGGACGGATCTGGGAGATCCTCCGAGGGCCGGTTCCGCACGAGTCCTGATCGCCGTCCGCATCGACGACGTGCGTCTCATCGACAACGCCGAGGTCATTCTGGGCGGGGCGCTGTGACCAGTTTGGAAGCCGCTGCTCCCGGGTGGACTGCCAGCGCCGACGTCGTCATCGTGGGCTCGGGTGTCGCGGGCCTCACCGCGGCGCTGCACGCCCGCCGTGCGGGGCGCACCGTGCTCCTGGTGACAAAGGGGCGCGTGGAGGAAGGCTCCACGCGATGGGCGCAAGGGGGCATCGCGGCCGCGCTTTCCGATGACGACACCCCCGAGGAGCATCTCCACGACACGCTCGTCGCGGGCGCCGGGCTGTGCGACGTCGACGCTGTCGCCGCGCTCGTCACGGAAGGGCCTGACTGCGTCCGCTCGCTGATCGGGCTGGGGGCGCACTTCGACCTGGATCCCTCGGGTGCCCTGGCGCTCACCCGTGAGGGCGGACACCACCGCGATCGCATCGCCCACGCCGGGGGTGACGCCACCGGCGCTGAGGTGTCACGCGCGCTCGTCGCGGCGGTCGCGCTGGACCCGGGTATCGAGCTCATCGAAGGTGCCCTGGTGCTCGACCTGCTGAAGGACGCCGACGGTGGCGCGCAGGGTGTCACCCTCCACGTCATGGGCCAGGGCAAGCGCGACGGCGTGGGCGCGGCACTCGCCCCCGCGGTGGTACTCGCCACCGGTGGCTTCGGGCAGGTCTTCGCACAGACCACCAATCCCCCTGTCGCCACCGGCGATGGTGTGGCGCTCGCCCTGCGCGCCGGTGCTGAGGTCGCCGATATGGAGTTCGTGCAGTTCCACCCGACCGTCCTGTGGCTGGGGCCGCGTGCGCGCGGGCAGCAGCCGCTGGTGTCCGAGGCGGTCCGTGGCGAAGGCGCGCTCCTCCTCGACTCGACGGGCGAGCGCTTCATGGTCGATGTGCATCCCATGGCTGAGCTCGCACCGCGTGACGTCGTGGCGCGCGCCATCATGCGCCGGATGATCGATACGGGGGCACCGCACGTCTGGCTGGACGCTCGCGAGTTCGGTGCTCGCGTGTGGGAGGAGCGCTTCCCCACGATCCTGGCGTCGTGCCGTGCCCACGGCATCGACCCCGTCACCGAACTCATCCCGGTATCCCCGGCGTCGCACTACGTCTCCGGGGGTGTGCGCACCGACCTCGATGGCCGGGCTTCCATTCCGGGGCTCTACGCCTGTGGCGAGGTGGCGTGCACCGGCGTGCACGGCGCCAATCGACTTGCTTCCAACTCACTGCTCGAAGGCCTGGTCTTCGCCGCGCGCATCGGGCATGCGCTTGCGGGTGACACGCGTGTGGCGCGGCCGAGCGAGCCGCTGCCGCGCGCGACTCCTCTCATCTCTGGCGACCACAGGCGCGTGCTTCAGCAGGCGATGAGCGACCACGTGAGCGTGCTGCGCAGCGCGGACTCGCTTCACCGGGCTTCGCGCATCCTCATGGACATGGCGAATGAGCCCACGGGCGTGCCATGCACCGACGACTGGGAGACCACCAATCTCCACACTGTCGCGTGGATGCTCATCCATCATGCGCTCGTCCGTGAGGAGACCCGGGGCTCGCACTGGCGAGAGGATTTCCCGGAACGGGACGATGAGATGTGGCGCGTGCGCCTCGTCTCGCGCCTGTCGAGCGGGGTCGATATCAACACCAGGCACGTGCCGGTCCAGGCACATGATGGTTCAGGGAGGTGGCCCGCGTGAATCCCGATGACGCACTTGCGGTCGCAGGACTCGATCCCGCTTACGTTGCCGACATCGTCGACCGAGCCCTGGCCGAGGACCTCGATGGGGGAGTCGACGTGACATCGGTCGCCACCGTCGACGCCCATGCCCGCGGCACCCTCGACCTCGTCGCGCGCGCCCCCGGCGTGGTCGCCGGTGCCCCCGTGGCGGCCGCTGCGCTCGTGCGGGCCTCCCAGGGTCGGGTGTCGTGCACGTGGATCGATGACGGCACGCTCGTTGCTCCGGGGGATGTCGTCGTGTCGGCTGCAGGCCCCACGCGCGATCTCCTTCTCGGCGAGCGCACCGCGCTCAACCTGCTGTGCCATCTCTCGGGAGTTGCGACGGCCACGCGCCAGTGGGTGGATGCGCTCGGTGACTCCGCCACGCACGTGCGCGATACCCGCAAGACGACGCCGGGGCTGCGCCGGCTCGAGAAGTACGCCGTGCGATGCGGTGGGGGTGT
This sequence comes from uncultured Actinomyces sp., assembly GCA_964476205.1. Taxonomy (GTDB): domain Bacteria; phylum Actinomycetota; class Actinomycetes; order S36-B12; family S36-B12; genus Mxb001. Next base: position 18,432 of record CAYYZU010000015.1, read on the forward strand.
CAACCACCGCATGTCGCTCTCGGATGCGGCACTCGTGAAGGACAACCACGTGGTGTCCGCGGGCGGCGTGGCAGCTGCTTTCGCCCGTGTCCGCGAGGCGTTCCCCGGCATCCCCGTCGAGGTCGAGGTGGACTCACTCGACCAGCTCGACGAGGTGCTCGAGGCCGGCGCCGACCTGGTCCTGCTCGACAACTTCACCCCCGATCAGATGCGCGAGGCCGTACGCCGCACCGCAGGGCGTGCCCAGCTGGAGGCATCGGGTGGTCTCACGCTCGCCGACGCGGCGGCCGTGGGCGGGGCGGGGGTCGACTTCGTCGCCGTGGGAGCCTTGACGCACTCCGCGCCGGTCCTGGACATCGGTGCCGACCTCCGGGAGGCGCAGTGACACTGCTCGCCATCGACGTCGGCAACACCAATACCGTCCTGGGGCTCTTCGAGGGGGAGGAGCTCGCCCGGTCGTGGCGCATCAAGACGGATGCGCGTTCGACCGCCGATGAGATGGCGCTCATCTTCCGCGGCCTGCTGGCCGACGAGCCCGAGGTCACCGGAATTGCTCTGTGCTCGACCGTGCCCGCCGTACTCCGCGAGATGCGCTACATGCTTGAGGCCTACCACGACGACATCCCCACGGTCATCGTCGAGCCGGGCACCAAGACCGGCGTACCGGTCCTCACCGACAACCCCAAGGAGGTGGGCACCGACCGCATCGTCAACACGATGGCGGCGTACCACCTCTATGGCGGCCCGTCGATCGTCGTGGACTTCGGCACGTCGACGAACCTCGACGTCGTGTCGGCGAAGGGGGAGTTCCTCGGCGGCGCGCTCGCCCCGGGTATCGAGATCTCCCTGGACGCACTCGCCCAGCGTGCGGCCCAGCTCCGCAAGGTGGAACTCGTGCGGCCCCGATCGGTGATCGGCAAGAACACCGTCGAGGCACTGCAGGCCGGAGCCCTCTACGGCTTCGCCGGCCAGGTCGACGGCCTGGTGCGCAGGATCAGCGACGAACTCGGCGGCGTCCAGGCGGTGATCGCCACCGGTGGGCTCGCGCCCATCGTCGTGCCGGAGTCCGAGACCATCACCCACCACAACCCCGATCTGACGCTGGTCGGCCTGCGCCTGGTGTTCGAGAAGAACATCGACTGACTACCCTTGCGCCCGTGACTGATCACGACGCGCAGCCAGATGCGCAGGAGCACGCTGACGATCTGCCCGAGCAGATGCGCGTGCGCCGCGACAAGCGCGATCGCCTGATGGCCAGTGGCCGGGAGCCCTACGCCGTGCGCCTGCCGGTCACGCACACGATCGCTCAGGTGCGCGCGGCCTACCCCGATCTCGAGGTCGACGTGGCCACCGGTGATCGCGTCGGCATCGCCGGGCGCGTGATCTTCCAGCGCAACACCGGCAAGCTCTGCTTCGCGACCCTGCGAGCCGGCGACGGCACCGAGCTGCAGGCGATGCTGTCGCTGGCCTCCGTGGGCGAGGCGGCCCTGGAGGAGTGGAAGCAGCTGGTCGACATCGGCGACCATGTCTTCGTCGCCGGCGAGGTCATCACCTCCAAGCGGGGCGAGCTCTCGGTCCTCGCGGATGAGTGGCAGATGGCCACCAAGGCCCTGCGTCCCCTGCCGGTGGCGCACAAGCCGCTGTCAGAGGAAAACAGGGTGCGCCAGCGCTACGTCGACCTCATCGTGCGCCCCGAGGCACGGCAGATGGCGCGCACCCGCGTGACCGCGGTCGGCAGCCTGCGCCGAAGCCTCGAGGCGCGCGGCT
>CAYYZU010000016.1:0-19543 GCA_964476205.1 uncultured Actinomyces sp.
CACGCGCTTCAACTTGATCTTGACGGCCACGGCCGGCACTGCTCCATTCGATTCGTCCACCCGAGGGTGGTCATGATGGTCCGTGGGCGTCGCGTGGGGGTGCGTCGCCGCCGGTCCGGGCGGGTACGCCGCCCTGGGTTGAGAGGGACCCGGGACCGCGTACAGCAGGGAGGAGTCTGCCAGAGGGGCCCCTGCAGGAGCGAATCAGCCCCTCGCGGGCGGGCCAGGGCTCTCCGGAGGGCCACTAGCCGCCGAGGAGCTTCTTGACGTCGTCGGGGAGTTCGAAGTCCGCCGCCGCCGGCGGTGCCGCGGGTGCCTCGGCTGCCCGCACGGCGGCATCGCGCTCCTCGGCCGCCCGCTTCGCCGGATTGCCGCTGCGGGCCTTCTTGGACTTGGCCGGGGTCTTGCCCGAGCGGCCCTTGGACTTCTTGCCGCCGCCGCCACCGAAACCGGGCATGCCCGGCATACCCGGCATGCCCGGCATGCCCTTTCCGCCGCGCATCTGGCGCATCATCTTCTGCGCCTCGCCGAAGCGGTCCACGAGTCCGTTGACGTCGCTCACCTGGGTGCCCGATCCGCGCGCGATGCGCGCACGCCGGGAGGCATTGAGGATCTTGGGGTCGCGACGCTCCTGCGGCGTCATCGACTGGATGATCGCCGAGACGCGATCGAGCTCGCGATCGTCGACCTGGTCGAGCTGGGCCTTCATCTCCCCCATCCCCGGGAGCATGCCGAGGATCTTGCCGAGGGAGCCCATCTTCTTGACGGCCTGCATCTGCTCGAGGAAGTCCTCGAGCGTGAAGTCCTCGCCCTGCGAGACCTTCTGCGCCATGCGCTCGGCCTGCTCGGCATCGAAGGCCCGCTCAGCCTGCTCGATGAGGGTCAGCACGTCGCCCATGTCGAGGATGCGCGAGGCCATCCGGTCGGGGTGGAAGGCCTCGAAGTCCTCGAGTTTCTCTCCGGTGGAGGCGAAGAGGACGGGGCGACCCGTCACCGACACGATGGACAGTGCCGCCCCGCCACGTGCGTCGCCGTCGAGCTTGGTGAGGACGACACCATCGAAGCCCACCCCGGCCCCGAACTCCTCGGCGGTGCGCACGGCGTCCTGGCCGATCATGGCGTCGACGACGAGCAGGGTCTCGTCGGGATCGACCGCGTCGCGCACCCTCACGAGCTGATCCATCAACTCGGCGTCGATGGCGAGGCGACCGGCGGTATCGACGATCACGATGTCGTTGAGGTGCACCTCGGCGTGCTTGACCGAGTCGCGGGCGACCTGCACGGGGTCGCCCACGCCATTGCCCGGCTCCGGCGCAAAGACCGGGACACCCGCGCGCTCGCCGACAATGCGGAGTTGGTCGACGGCATTGGGCCGCTGAAGGTCCGCTGCGACGAGCAGCGGAGTGTGCGACTGGGACTTCAGGTAGGCGGCGAGCTTGCCCGCGAGCGTCGTCTTGCCCGCACCCTGGAGGCCGGCGAGCAGGATCACCGTGGGCGGCTGCTTCGCAAAGCGCAGGCGCCGGGTCTCGCCGCCAAGGATCTCGACCAGCTGCTCGTGCACGATCTTGACGACCTGCTGGGCGGGGTTGAGCGCGCCCGACACCTCCGACGAGAGCGCACGCTCCTTGACCTTGGCGCAGAAGTCGCGGACGACGGGAAGTGCGACGTCGGCATCGAGCAGCGCGATGCGGATCTCGCGCACGGTCTCGTCGATGTCCGCCTCGGACAGGCGCCCCTTGCCGCGGAGATTGCGGAAGGTTGCCGAGAGGCGATCGGACAGAGAGGCGAACAACGCAGGGGCTCCTGGTCCATGAGGGCATCGAGTGGGCCCGGACACCCGGGCCTGCCCCAGCCTAGATCGTGGGAGCCGGACTTTCCTCCGGGCCATGCTGCAGGCGATCGAGCACGGCGCCGACGACGTGTGCGCGCTCCGCGGAGCCCAGCCGCCCGCCCTCGGCGGCACGCAGGTAGAAGACGTCCACGGCCTCGGACCCCAGGGTCTCGATGCGGGCGGCAGTGATGCTGGCTCCGGCTTCCCTGATTGCCTCTCCGATGCGATGCAGGAGCGCAGGCTCATCATGGGCGCGCACCTCGAGGACATCCGCGTCACTGGCCGCACCCGGCACGAAGTCGACACGGGGAGGAGCGCTCGCGCCGCCGCGGCGGCGATGTGCCAAGCGCTCGCGCACGTCGATCTCGCCAGCGAGCGCGCGCAGGATGTCCGATCGCACGAGATCGAGCGAGGGGAAGTCTCCGTAGAAGGGCACCACGGTCCAAGCGGTGATCGCGCGATCACCCACCGTCTCGGTATCGGCCGCCTTGACCTCGAGGCGATGCACGGCGAGGACTCCGGCGATGGCACCGAGCAGCCCGGGTCGATCGGGTGCCGCGACGATGATCCGCGAGGCAGGCGAACCGCTCTCCAGGATGAGTGCCACCCCTTCAGAGGCCAGGAGGTGCGCATGACGCTCGGCCATGGCCGCCGGAGCGGGCGGCAGCGCACCCGAGAAGCGCGCACGCGTCCGGGCGACGAGGTCGTCCACCAGCGAGGCCTTCCACTCGCTCCAGGCTCCCGGACCCGTCGCAGCGGCGTCGGCATAGGTGAGCGCACGCAGCAGGTCGAGCGTCCCCACGCTCCCCACGGCGGAAGCCACGTGCTCTGCGGTGACGGGGTCATCCAGGTCGCGACGGGTCGCCGTATCGGGAAGGAGGAGGTGGTGGCGCACAAGGGAGACAAGGATCCCTCGGTCAGCCGCATCGAATCCCATGCGCTCGGCGATCGCTTCCGTGAGTTCAGCACCCACCTCGCTGTGGTCACCCGGACGTCCCTTGCCGATGTCGTGGAGCAGCGCACCCACAGCGAGGAGGTCGGGGCGACTGACCTCTCGCACGTGGCCTGCCGAAGCGGATGCGGTCTCCACAAGGTGACGATCCACTCGGTAGAGATGCACGGGGTTGCCTTGCGGAGCCGAGCGCACCGTTTCCCATTCGGGGATGAGCCTCACGATCAGCCCCTGCTGGTCGAGTGCTTCCCACACGGGCACGAGGCCGCTGCCCGCACCGAGCAAGGAGACAAGCGCATCGCGCGCGTCGTCGGGCCACGGGACCGACATGGGTGCGGACTCGCGCGCGAGTCGAGCCACGGCGCCGGGCGAGACAGGCAAGCCCGCTTGGGCTGCTGCGGCGGCCAGGCGCAGCATGAGCACGGGATCGCGATCGGGACGCGCGTCGGCAGCGAGCGACACTTCACCGTCGTGCACCACCACACCATCGGCTAGCGGAACCCTCTCCGGACCGGGGCGCCGCAGGCGACGACGCACGCCGCGATCGGAGCGTCCCCTCTGGAGCCGCGAGATGCGGTGCCACATGGTGTCGGAGGCATAGGCGACGGCGCGGGCTGCCTCACCGAGTTCGCGCAGCAGCGCATCCCGGTCGTGCAGCCCGAGCCTGCGCGCCACGTCCTCTTGATTCTGCGCGCGCAGGACATCGGACGGGCGCCTGCCCTCCCCGAGCGCGCAGTCGTGCAGTGCATCGCGGATGTCGAGGAGAGACGAGCGCACCTCGTCGAGACCCTCGCGCGGGACATCGGTGACCCACGACGCGGCAATGGCATCGAGGATCCCGGCGTCACGCAGGCCGCCGTATGACTCCTTGAGGTCGGGTTCGAGCAGGTGCGCCGCGTCGCCGTGACGCACCCGTCGGGAATCCACGGATTCCCGCACCTCTTCGAGTCGGGTACGCGCCAGGGCGCGCCAGTCGGCGAGGATCGCACTCGCCACACGCTCGCCCAGAGAGATGTCGCCGGCGATCGGCCGGGCATTCAGGAGGCCCAGGATGACGCGGATGTCCTTGGTGGCGGCGCGGCGCACCTCAGCGGGTGTCCGCACGCTGTGATCGACCGGGACACCGCTATCCCACACGGGGTACCACAGCTCGTCGACGACCTTGGCCACACGCGAATGAGACGGATCGATGCGATCGGGCAGCACGAGGAGCAGGTCGAGGTCACTGCCCGCCGTGAGTTCCCCGCGCCCGTAGCCGCCAACCGCCACGAGGCAGGCCCCTAGCGCTTCAGCGCCGCTCGCCTCGAACACGTCCGCGAGCCAGTCATCGGTCAGCGCCGACAATGCGCGGCGACGGGCGGGCCGCGAGGCGACCGGCCTGCTCAGGAGTTCACGTCGCGCGTCGCGATACGCCGAGAGGCCGGCGGACGGGGGCACTGCCCCCGCCGCCGGCCCGACTCCCGCGTTGGGCTCGGTCATCAGAGTGCGTCCGGGCCGCTCTCCCCTGTACGCACGCGCACGACCGACTCGACCGGGACGACCCAGACCTTGCCGTCGCCGATCTTGCCCGTCTGCGCCGCTGCGACGATGGCGTCGACGACGCCGTTCGCATCCGCGTCGTCGACGACGACCTCGACGCGCACCTTGGGCACGAGGTCCACGGTGTACTCCGCACCTCGATAGACCTCGGTGTGGCCGCGCTGGCGGCCGAACCCACTGGCCTCGCTGACGGTCATGCCGTGGATCCCCTTGCCCTCGAGCGCTGCCTTCACGTCCTCGAGCTTGAAGGGCTTGATGATGGCGGTGACGAGTTTCATCTACTGCTCCCCTCCGTGCGCACGGTGGCCGATGCCCGCGAAGACCCCGCCACCTCCCGAATCTCCCAGTTCGTATGCGGACTCCGCATGCTCATTAAGGTCCACGCCACCGATTTCGACGTCCTCGCTCACCCGGAAGCCCATCGTCACCTTGATGAGATAGCCGATGATGAAGGTGAGGATCAAGGAGTAGAAGAGAACGGCGAAGGCACCGATGGCCTGCTTGCCCAATTGCTCGGCGCCCCCTCCGTAGAGAAGCCCGTTGACACCGGCCGGAGCCGCCTCGGTTGCGAGGAAGCCGATGAGGAGCGTGCCGACGAGGCCGCCGACGAGGTGGACTCCCACGACATCCAGGGAATCGTCGTACTTGAGCTTGTACTTCAAGCCAACGGCGAGGGCGCACAGCACGCCCGCGATAAGGCCGATGACGGACGCCCCGAGCGGACTCACAGCGCTACACGCTGGCGTAATGGCGACGAGGCCCGCGACAATCCCCGATGCGGCACCCAGGGATGTCGCGTGACCGTCGCGGATCTTCTCCGTGACGAGCCATCCAATGCCCGCGGCGCATGTGGCCACGAACGTGTTGAGGAAAACGACCGCGGAGGTGTTGTCCGCCGCAACCTGCGAGCCCGCGTTGAACCCGAACCACCCGAACCACAGGAGTGCGGCTCCGATCATCACGAGCGTGAGGTTGTGCGGCTTCATCGGAGTGCGCGGCCAGCCGAGTCGCGCCCCCAGCAGGATCACGAGTGCGAGGGCAGCAATGCCGGCATTGATGTGGACCGCAGTCCCGCCGGCGAAGTCGATAACTCCAAGTCTGGCGATCCACCCGCCTGTCTCGGGATCGAGGTTGAACACCCAGTGCGCCACGGGAAAGTAGACCAGGGTGGCCCAGATGGCGGCGAAGACGAGCCAGGCACTGAACTTCGTGCGATCAGCGATGGCACCGGCGATGAGACCCACCGTGAGGCAGGCGAACATCGCCTGGAATGCCACGAAGATCATGGCGGGCACCGTCGCCTCGGGGTCATCGACCATGAGGCTCTCCAGGCCGAAGTACTCCGTCACATTGCCCAGCAGGCCCGCGTCTCCGTACGACGCACCGAAGGCCATGGAGTAGCCGTAGAGCATCCACAGGATGCCCACGATGAACAGCGCTCCCATGATCATCATCATCATGTTGAGCACGGACTTGACCCGGACCATGCCTCCGTAGAAGAAGGCCAGGCCGGGAATCATGAGGAGCACCAGCGCGGCTGCCATGAGCATCCAGGCGGTGTCTCCGGTGTTGAGCGCGGATTCCATGCGTCACACTCCTCGCGTCGCGTCCCTGAGTGGTTCGACTGCGCGCGAGCAAATCCCATGCCCGTTACCCCGAATGCGTCCCTCGGTTACGGGTCGGTGACTTCCTGGGCCCCCATGTTTCGGGCATGTGACGCGGGCGACTAGTCCTCGAGCAGTGCGTCGACGAACTCCGCCGGCTCGAAGGGGGCGAGATCGTCAGGACCCTCTCCCAGGCCGACGAGCTTGACCGGGACGCCGAGCTCGCGCTGCACTGCGACCACGATCCCACCCTTCGCCGTGCCGTCGAGCTTCGTGAGGACGATGCCTGTCACATCGACCACCTCGGAGAAGACCTTTGCCTGGGTGAGGCCGTTCTGGCCCGTGGTCGCGTCGAGCACGAGGAGCACCTCATCGACGGGTGCCTGCTTCTCGATCACGCGCTTGACCTTGCCGAGTTCGTCCATGAGCCCGACCTTGGTGTGAAGTCGTCCCGCGGTGTCGATGACGACCGAGTCGACATCGGCTTCTGTGCCGATGCGCACGGCATCGAACGCGACAGCCGCCGGATCTCCGCCCTCCGGCCCGCGCACGACGGCCGCACCCACACGGTCGCCCCAGGTTTGCAGTTGGTCCGCGGCCGCGGCGCGGAAGGTGTCGGCAGCGCCGAGCACCACGGTGCGCCCCTCCGCGACCAGTAGGCGCCCGAGCTTGCCCGTGGTCGTGGTCTTGCCGGTGCCGTTGACGCCCACCACGAGCAGGACCGCCGGGCCGTCGCCCTCGCGCGTCGTCCGCAGCGTGCGGTCCATCGTCGGATCGACCAGCGCGATGAGTTCCTCTCGGAGCAGCGCGCGCACCTGCTCCGGCGATGACGGCTTCTCCGCGAGAACGCGGGCGCGCAGGCGCTCCATCAGGTCGGTCGAGGCGGAGACGCCGAGGTCAGCGGTGAGGAGCGTCTCCTCCACCTCGTCCCAGGTCGCCGCGTCGACGGTGTCGCGTGACATGAGGGCCAGCAGGCCCCGACCCAGCGCGGACTGTGATCGGGCGAGCCGCCTGCGCAGGCGGGTGAGGCGCCCCGCAGCCGGTTCCGGCTGCTCGAGTCCCAACTCCTCGGCACGTAACTCCTCGAGGTCGAGCTCCTCGAGGTCCGCCTCGATCGGCTCGACCTCGAGCGTCGCTGTCGCGCCGAGGGCGTCGGCCGGCACGGCCTCCTCGATAGGCCGGCGTGCGGTGTCGCGCGGGACCGTGTCGTCGTCCCCCACCCCGGGGGCGTAGTCGATGCCCGGGCGTGGCCGCTCCGGCGGAGCCGGACGGCGGCGCACGAGAGCGACGACCACTCCCACGATGACCAGGAGGGCAACGGCGACGGCAACGATGAGACCGAGGGAATCCACGAACTGATCCTCTCAGGGGCGGTGCCCCGGGCAGGACGAGCCTGTCGAGCGAGGGCTCTTGGATGCTGCGCGTCAGGCCGAGACAGGGTCACGGTCGCGCAGGCGCTGGCCGACCACCTGGGTGACGCCGTCGCCGCGCATCGATACGCCGTACAGGGCATCGGCGATCTCCATGGTGCGCTTCTGGTGCGTCACGACGATCAACTGGGAAGACGTACGCAACTCGTCGATCGCATCGATGAGGCGGCCCAGGTTGACGTCGTCCAGGGCGGCCTCGACCTCGTCGAGGACGTAGAACGGGCTCGGGCGCGCCTTGAAGAGAGCGATGAGGAAGGCAACGGCCGTGAGCGAGCGCTCGCCACCCGAGAGCAGCGACAGCCGCTTGACCTTCTTGCCTGGAGGCCGCGCCTCCACGTCGACGCCGGTCATCAGCATGTCGGACGGATCCGTGAGCACGAGTCGGCCGTCGCCACCGGGGAAGAGTCGCGCGAAGACACGCTCGAACTCACGGGCGGTGTCGTGATACGCCTCGGTGAAGACTGCCTCCACGCGCTCGTCGACCTCCTTGATGATCGCGAGGAGGTCGGTCTTCGAGCGCTTGAGGTCGTCCACCTGCTCGGTGAGGAAGCGCAGCCGCTCCTCCAGAGCAGTGAACTCCTCGAGCGCAAGAGGATTGACCTTGCCCAGCAGTGCGAGGCCTCGCTCGGCTGCCTTCAGGCGGCGCTCCTGCTGCGCTCGCTCGTAGGGGTAGGGCTCGGGCTCGGGGGCATTCGGATCGACCTCGTCGCCTGGCGCGGCGGGTGTCGGAGGCACGAGTTGATCGGGGCCGTACTCCGCCACGAGAGCATCGGGCTCGATGCCGAACTCCTCGATGACGCGGCCCTCCACCTGCTCGATGCGCAGGCGCTGCTCCGCTCGGGCGACCTCGTCGCGATGCACCGAGTCCGTCAGTCGCTCCATCTCCTGGCTGAACTCACGCAATGACTGGCGCACCTGCTGGAGCGTGGCATCGCGCGTGGCCTGCTGCTCTTCGCGCTCACGACGCTCCGCGTCTGCGCGAGCAAGCGATGCGTCGAGATAACGCAACACGACCTGCACACCCTTGGCCACCGCCTGCGCGACCTCGGCCTCACGCGCGCGTTGCTCGCGGCGCTCGATCGCGCGTCGACGCGATGCTCGCTCATTTGCCGCTGCCCGCTCGAGACCTTCAGCCCGGGCGGTCAAGGACGCCAGCCGCTCCTCGCCTGTGCGCAGGGTCAGGCGCGCCTCGACCTCGTGCGCGCGAGCATCCTCGGCGGCCTTCGATAGCTCGGGACGCCGATCCGCGACGTCGTCGTCGCTGCCTGCGGCTTCGTCGGCCGCTAGCCGCTCCTCTAGGTCCGCGAGGGTCGCCTCGTCAGACGCGAGCGCCTCAAGGGCCGCCTGCTCGGCCATGGCCAGCCGGTCGGCCTCGGCAGTGGCGGCGCGCGCTGCCTGGCCCAGCAAGCCCAGCTGTTCTGCCACGGCAGCCAGTTGGGCATCCGACTCGTGCAGGCGCGAGAGTGCCGCCTCCGCGGTTTCGGCAGCCGCCTGCTGCGCATCGAGGGCGGCTGCGAGTTCGAAACGAGTGCGCTCGAGTGCGTGCTGGACGGACTCGAGCGACGTGGCCGCCTCGTCAACCGCGGACTGCAGCTCGATGAGCGAGGGAGCCTCGCCCGAGCCGCCGAAGGCCACGTGGGGTCCGATGAGATCGCCGTCGCGCGTAGCCGCGGTCAGGCCCGCATCGGCCGCGCGCGCCGCGTCGTCGAGGTGCTCAACGATGACGATGCCAGCGAGTCTGGGCCGGAGCGCCGTAAGCAATTCGGGAGTACCGGAGACGACGTCGGTGATCCAGCGCAGCCCCGAGGGCGCAGCTCCCTGATCGGGGGTCGCGCCCGCCGCCTTGCCCAGCACGACCACGCCCGCGCGCCCTGCCGTGTCGCGGTGCAGGAGCATGATGCCGTCGATAGCGGATCGGGCATCGCGCACAACGACCGCGTCGGAGAGAGGACCCAGCGCAGCCGCGACACCACGCTCGTAGCCTGACTCGACCGTGAGAAGGGACGCCACGGTGCCGATGACACCGACGGCCTCCCCCGCCTGCAGCAGCGCACCGGGACCATCACCGCGCGCCAGCGAGATACGCAGCGCCTCGAGTCGTGCCGCAAGCGCCGCGCGCTCGCGCTCGCTCTCCCGCTCCTGCTGGCGCAGGGACTCCACCAGGGCATCCGCCTCAGCGAGTCGCGCCTGCGTGTCCTCGTACTGGGTATCGAGGCCGAGTTCGCCCGCGTCCAGGCCAGCGACCTGCGCCTCGAGCGCGGCGAACTCGCGTTGGGCAGTGGCCGCTCGGGTGCGGGCGTCCTCCCGCTGGGTCGCGACCCGCTCGATCTCGGCCGCACGGGCCTCTCGCCGGGAGCGCGCAGCGGCGACCCGTCCCGCGAGACGCGCGAGCCCCTCGCGGCGGTCGGCCTGGGAACGGATGCCCTGGGCGACGCGGCGCTCCTCCTCGGCGAGGGCACGCTCAGCATCGGTGCGCAGGGAGGTGGCCTCGCCGAGCGCCGCACGCCCTGCCTCCACCTGGCGACCGAGGGCGAACTCCTCCTCGCGCAGTCCCGCCGCTTCGGCCTCGAGTGCATCCGGGTCGCGACCGCTCTCGGCCTCGTCCTCCATTTCGGGTCCGATGAGACGCAGCCTCTCCGCGGACAGTGACGCCGTGCCGAGGAAGCGCTCGCGCAAGGCCGAGAGGGCGAACCATGACTGCTGCGCGGAGGCCAGGAGCGGAGCTGCCGACTGCGACTCGGCGTCGAGCGCTGCCTCCTGCGCTGTCAGCGCAGCCAGTTGGCCTTCGACCTCCAGGCGACGCTCGCGCAGCGCGGACTCATCGGCCACTTCGGCCGCGAGCGTCTCGCGGAACTGGGCCAGGTCATCGGCCATGAGCCTCAGGCGCGCATCGCGCGCCTCGGCCTGGATCACTGCTGCTCGACGGGCCACCTCAGCCTGACGGCCGAGGGGCTTCAGTTGGCGTCGGAGTTCGGTCGTGAGATCCGTGAGTCGCGTGAGATTGCCCTGCATGGCGTCGAGCTTGCGGAGCGCCTTCTCCTTGCGCTTGCGGTGCTTGAGGACGCCGGCAGCCTCCTCAATGAAGCCGCGCCGGTCTTCCGGGGTGGCGTGAAGGATCGCGTCGAGTTGGCCCTGGCCGACGATGACGTGCATCTCGCGACCGATGCCCGAGTCCGACAGCAGCTCCTGGACGTCGAGAAGCCGGCAGGGAGTGCCGTTGATGGCGTACTCGGATCCCCCGTTGCGGAAGAGAGTGCGAGAGATCGTGACCTCGGTGTAGTCGATCGGCAGGGCGCCATCGGTGTTGTCGATTGTCAGGGCGACCTCAGCGCGACCCAACGGGGCTCGGCCACTGGTTCCCGCGAAGATCACGTCCGACATCGCGCCACCACGGAGCGACTTGGCTCCCTGCTCGCCCATGACCCACGCGAGCGCATCCACGATGTTGGACTTGCCGGAGCCGTTGGGCCCCACGACGCAGGTCACCCCGGGCTCGAAGGCGAGGGTCGTCGCCGAGGCGAACGACTTGAAGCCCTTGAGCGTGAGGCTCTTCAGATGCACGCGCCGACCCTACCTGCGGCGGCAGGTCCCCTGGGCACGAGGCGGCGGTCACGCCCTCCCGCGGGGCCGACGCTGGCAGGCCGGGCAGCGGTACGACGAGCGGTTCATGAAGGGCTCCCGGACGATGGTGCGCCCGCATCGGTCGCAGGGCTCTCCTTCGCGACCGTAGGCATGGAGTGAGCGGTCGAAGTACCCGCTCTCCCCGTTGACATTGACGTAGAGCGAGTCGAACGACGTGCCGCCTTCAGCCAGGGCATCGCTCATCACGTCGCGGACGTGGGCGAGCAGCTCCCGGACCCGCGGGCCTGCGAGGCGCTGCCCCGGATGGTCGTAGTGAAGACGCGCCCGCCACAGGGCCTCATCGGCGTAGATGTTGCCGATTCCCGAGACCAGGCCCTGGTCGAGCAGGCATCTCTTGATGCCCGATGACCGCGAGCGGATCCGACGAACGAAATCGCTCTCATCGAAACCGGGATCGAGCGGGTCCCGCGCGATGTGCGCCACGGCACGCGGCACGTGCCCGCCAGCTCCGTCGTCCACGAGCGAGTCGATGTGCAAGCCGCCGAACATCCGCTGGTCAACGAAATGGAGTTCACGATCAGCGTCCGCGAGCACGATGCGGACCCGCAAGTGCCTCGCGTCCGTGGATCCCGGGTCAGGCAGGAGCAGTTGCCCGCTCATGCCGAGGTGAACCACGAGTGCCCTGTCATCGTCCAGGGTGGCCCAGAGGTACTTGCCGCGCCGGCTCACCGTGCACACGCGACGTCCGGTCAGCCCTCGGGCCAGATCTGCGGGACCTGCGTCGTGCCGGCGCACTGATCGCGGCTCGAGCACCTCGACAGCCGACACACGCCGGCCCGTGACGTAGGGAGCGAGTCCTCGGCGGACCACTTCCACCTCGGGAAGCTCAGGCACGAAGCTCAGGCACCCTGCTGCCGAAGGGTCGCGGCCCGGTACGCCGCCTCCGCGGCCTGCTGCTCGGCTTCCTTCTTGGAGCTCCCCTCGCCTTCGCCCCACACCGCGTCTGCCAGCATCACCCGGGCACGGAAGACCTTGGCGTGGTCAGGGCCCCATTCCTCGACGGAGTAGTCCGGGACGCCCAGTGCGAGCGCCGCGGTCAGTTCCTGCAGCGAGGTCTTCCAGTCCAGGCCGGCGCCGAGAGTGGATGCGTGCTCGACCAGCGGGTCGAAGAGACGACGCACGACAGCCTCCGCGGCCACGAGGCCATGCTCGAGGTAGACGGCACCGATCACCGCCTCGAGGGTGTCGGCAAGGATCGAGGACTTGTCGCGTCCGCCGGTGATCTCCTCGCCGCGCCCCAGGCGCAGGAGGGCTCCCAGGCCCAGGGACCTGGCCACGTCGGCGAGTGCGCGCGCGTTGACGATGGCCGCGCGCATCTTGGCCAGTTGGCCCTCGGCCACATCGGGGTAGCGACGGTAGAGGGACTCGGTCACGACTAGGCCGAGCACGGCGTCGCCGAGGAACTCCATCCGTTCGTTCGTCGGCAGGCCGCCGTTCTCATAGGCGAAGGAGCGATGAGTGAGAGCCTGCTCCATCAGGGTGAGCGGCAGCGTGGCACCCAGCGTCGCGAGAGTCTCCTCCACCGTGCTCAAGGGGACCTCGCTCATCGGGGGGAACCGTCGGGAAGGAGGCAATCGGCGAGATCAGACACGCAGGCCGCACGAGATGCCGCGGACGCATCGCAGCGCCAACCGGCTTCGCCGATCGCGTCCGTCCAGCAGATGCAGGCAAGGGAGTCCCAGCCCAACGGCACGAGGGGCGAATCCCCGCGCAGGGTCGAGGGGTCAATCCCGAGCACGCGCGCCACCGCGGCTCGGGCAACCAAGACCTGCGGCTCTGCCGAGGACATGCGCTGCTCAGACGTCGAGGACGCGCCGCTTGGCGTAGGTGCCGCAGGTCGGGCAAACCGTGTGCGCGAGCTTGGGCTCACGGCAGCGGGCGCACGACACCAGAGTGGGCGCGGACGCCTTCCACTGGGAACGGCGATGCCGGGTATTGGAGCGGGAGGTCTTCCGCTTGGGAACGGCCACGTCATTCGTCCTTGTCGTCGTCGTGCACCTTGTCGCGCACTGTGTCCTTGTCGGGCACTGGGTCCTGCTGTTCTTTCGGATCCGCGGTGAGCAGAGCCTCTAGCGCTGCCCAGCGAGGGTCTTGCACTTCGTGGCGATGACCGGGATCACTTGCGAGGAGCGCGCCGCATTCGACGCACAGCCCCGGGCAATCCTCCCGGCACAGCGGCGCAATGGGCAGTCGAAGAACAACTGCGTCACGCACCGTCGCCTCGAGGTCGATGAGGTCGTCCTCGATGACGGGCGGGGCATCCTCCTCGTCGCCTGCCTCCACATCCACGCGATGTCCTCGCGCGTCCTGCGGTGGGTAGACGAACAACTCTTGGATGTCCGCGAACTCATCCCACGACACGGGCTCGAGACAACGCGCGCACTCGGCGTCGACTCGCGCCCGGACTGTCCCGGAGACGAGAACCCCCTCCACCACCGACTCCAGCCTCAGGTCGAGGTCGACGTCACTGCCTTCGGGGACCCTGGCCAGCCCTGCTCCCCAACCCTTCGTCGCCGGCACCTCACGGTGTACTTCCTTCATCGCGCCCGCCCGCCGGCCCAGGTCGCGGATGTCCACGACGAAGGGTGCGCGGGGGTCGAGGGCGTTCAGGACTCCTCCGACTACTCCAGGCCGGGGAAACCGGCCGGGGAAAGGATACGCCAGGGGCGATCCTGGCCGCCAATGCCGGTGCTCACTCGGGGATCGGGCCGCCCTCGTCCTCGGCGTACTCCTCCTCGAACTCCGCCTGACCGCGGAGCTTGTCGCGTCCGCGTTCCACGGCCGCGAGAGTCTTGTGGAGGGTGATCTCGAAGGTGGCGAGGCGCGCATCGATGTAGTCATCGGTCTCACGGCGCATCCGAGTCACTTCGTCGAAGGTCTCGGCGCGCAGCGCCTCGGATTCAGCCACGGCGACGAGGTAGACCTCATGCTGCGACAGCATGCGCAGTTGCTCCTCGCGTGCTTCGGCGATGAGTCGATCCGCTTCGCGACGGCCTTCGGCGACCACGGCCTCGCGCTCCGCGAGCAGCTGGTCGGCATCGGACAGGGAACTGGGCAGGGCATCGCGGATGTCGTCGATGAGGTCGAGCACCACGGCGCGGTTGACCATGCACGATGCCGAGAGCGGGACCGCCTTGGCCTCCTCGACGAGCACGGAGAGCTCTTCTAGCTTCTGATCGACGTCCACGCACTACCTCCAGTCGCCGATTCGACGTGCACGTCGAATCGCAGCACACTCAGCGGCTTGACCCTAGCGCCGCTGCTCTAGTGTCGCGTGGAGCCGCTCCAGGACAACATCCGGGACCAGCCCTTCGACGCTTCCGCCGTGAGTCGCGACCTCCTTGACGAGGCTGGACGACAGGTAGCTGTAGAGAGGGTTCGTGGAGACGAAGAGCGTCTCCACCTTCCCGAGTCGGTAGTTCATCTGGGCCATCTGGAGCTCGTAGTCGAAATCGCTCACGGCTCGCAGACCCTTGACGATCGCCTGGACACCATGCTCCTTGCAGTAGTCGACAAGGAGGCCGTAGAAGGAGTCCACCTCGACGTTGGGCAGGTCGGCGACGACCTCGCGGAGCATGTCCATGCGCTCGTCGACGGTGAAGAGGCTCGACTTCGTCTTGTTGATGAGTACGGCCACGATGACGCGATCGGCAAGGGTCGCCGCACGCCGGAACACATCGAGGTGTCCATTAGTCACCGGATCGAAGGACCCAGGACAGACCGCGACGCGCATCACGCCTCCTCTACCGCTGACCGGCTGGCTCGACCGTACCAAAGCGCGGTGTCGCCGTAGTCGCGCTTGCGCAGCTCTTCCCACCCGGAAGTGGGCCACGGCTCCTGCGAGCGCACCGATCGCTCCACGACGGCGAGGGCACCTGCTGCTAGAGCGCCGTGGGCGACCAGGGCTGCGAGGATGCGGCGCACGTCGTCATCGGACAGCCCGTAGGGCGGGTCGACGTAGACCACGTCATATGGCCCACCCTCGGGGTGCCAGCGCGTGGCGTCGGCCGCGACGACACGGGCCCCGGCATCGACTGCCGCGACGTTGCGGCGCAAGACCTCCAGGCATCGCCGATCGCGCTCGACCAGCGTCGCCTCTGCAGCGCCCCTGCTCATGGCCTCGAGCCCCACGGCACCGGAGCCTGCGAAGAGATCCAGGAAGCGAACGTCACTCCAGCCTCCGTAGTTCTCGCGCACGTGGGTGTCCAGGCTCGAGAAGAGCGCTTCGCGCACCCGATCTGTCGTGGGCCGCGTGCCCTCCGGTGGCGCAGCGAGGCGCCGCCCGCCCGCATGCCCGGCGATGATGCGCATGTCAGCCCTTCTCCAGGAAGTCAGACCGGTCGTCGGCAGCCAGCATGCGCACCCGCTCGCGCAGCGCTGCATGGCGCGTGAGCGTCGGGTCCTCAGCAACGACGGCCTGGGCAGCCTGACGGGCTTCGTCCACGAGCGCCTCGTCCCGGATCACTTCGAGCAGACGCAGCGAAGATCGCTTGCCCGACTGGGCTGTCCCGAGGATGTCACCCTCCCGGCGCGCCTCAAGATCGACCCGGGCCAGTGCGAATCCGTCGGTGGTCGCAGCGACGGCAGCGAGCCGCTCGCGGGCGGGCGAGCCCGGTTCCGCGGCAGTGACGAGCAGGCATAGGCCATCCCCTCCCCCACGCGCGATGCGCCCGCGGAGCTGATGCAACTGCGAGATTCCGAAGCGCTCAGCGTCGAGGATGACCATCATCGACGCTTCAGGCACGTCGACGCCCACTTCGATCACGGTCGTCGAGACGAGGACGTCAAGCGCGGCGGGGTCGTCGCGCGGCAGGGTGAAGCGACGCATGGCCTCGTCCTTGTCCTCCGCCGGCATGCGGCCGTGCAGCATCCCCACGCGCAAGCCGGCCAGCCAGCGATCCGACAGTGCTCGCGTGACGTCGACGACGCTCGAAAGCGGCGACTCATCCGGGCTCGCGTCAGGATCCGCCTCAATCTCGTCCGAGCTGGCAGCCGAGGAGTCGTCGCCGATTCGCGGGCACACGACGAAGACGCGACCGCCTCCCTCGATCTCCTCTCGGACCCGATCCCATGCACGCACAAGGTGAGCGGGCTGCTCGCGCGGGGCCACCACATGGGTGGCGATCCGGCCGCGCCCGGGCGGGTACTCGTCGATGACGCTTACGTCGAGGTCGCCGAAGACGGTCATGGCGACCGTGCGCGGGATGGGGGTTGCGGTCATGACGAGCACGTGCGGCCGCGTGTCCCCCGGTCCACGGCTTGCGAGCGCGGCACGCTGCTCCACGCCGAAGCGATGCTGCTCGTCGACGACCACGAGGCCAAGGTCGGCGAATTCAACCGTGCCTTCGAGGAGTGCGTGAGTCCCCACGACGATGCCCGCCTCACCGCTGGCGATGACCGCAAGCTCCTCTCGACGCTGCCGCGTCGACTGAGAGCCGGACAGGTAGGCCACGCGCGTGCCGATGTCGCTCGATCCGAGGAGCCCGGACTCGGCGAGCGGACCCAGGAGCCCGCGGATGGTGCGCAGGTGCTGCTGCGCGAGCACCTCAGTCGGAGCCAGCATGGCCGCCTGCGCTCCCGCGTCGACGACCTGCAGCATGGCGCGCAGAGCAACAAGCGTCTTGCCGCTGCCCACGTCGCCCTGGATCAGCCGCTGCATGGGGTGGTTGCCGGACAGGTCTGCCGAGATCTCCTGCCCCACGCGCTCCTGAGCAGACGTCAGTGCATAGGGGATGCGCTCGCCGAAGGCTGCAACCAGGCCCTCACCGGATGGCGGCCGCGGGGTGGCCGCCTGCGCGAGTCGCTCATGCCGTCGCTGTGCGAGCACCACTTGTAGGTCGAAGGCCTCCTCGAAGCGTAGGCGCCGGTGCGCCGCGTCGATAGCGTCCCGGTCAGGCGGTCGGTGGACTCCGCGCAGAGCGTCTGCGAGCCCGAGCAAGCCCTTCTCCATCCGCAGGGCGGGGGGAAGCGGGTCTTCGACGTCCGCGAGTGAGTCGAGGGCCAGTCGCACGGTCTGCTGGATGCGCCAACTCGGCAGTCCCGCGGTGGCGGGATAGATCGGAATGAGGAGATCGGAGAACGCCGCCTCGGCTTCGCGGTCGCGATCGGCGTCGCCCGACTCATCTACGAGATGCATCCCCGAGTCGGGGATCATCACGTGACGCGGATGCGCGAGCTGGCGAGTCCCGCCGTACGCCGACACCGTGCCCGCGAAGAGCCCGCGCCTGCCCACGCGGAACTCCCGCTCGACGCGCCACGGCTGGTTGAAGAACACCAGGCTGATGCGCCCCCGGCCATCGGAGACGACGACCTCGGTCACGGTGCCCTTGCGCTGCTGCATGCGGCGATTGCTCGCGGACACGACCTCGGCGAGGACGGTGACGTGCTCGCCCACCTGCAGGGAGTCGAGGTCGGTGAGTTCGCCAGGGTCGATGTAGCGACGGGGATAGTGCCGCAGCAGGTCGTCGACCGTCTCGATTCCCAAGCCGTCGCGCAGGGCCTTGGCGGTCTTGCCGCCGGCGACCGCCGACACAGGCGCTGCGAGGCTCACGCGTGCCACGGTCACTCCACGCCGACGATGACCGGCCACAGCGGCTGGCCACCGTCGAAGGCCACGACATCGACTCCCGCGTGCCTGCGCTGCAGCGACTCGGCGAGAGACTCCGAATCCTCGCCGTCCCACTCGGCGCCGGTCACGAGGGTGACGAGCTCACCCCCGCCGCCCAGGAGCCGGTCGGCCACCGCCGCGGCCACGGCACCTACATCGGAGCCGATCTCCACGATGTCGCCCTCGGCCAGACCGAGCACGTCGCCGACGTGGCAGGGACCGGCCATGGTGAGCGCGTCCTTGGAGGCGATCGTCACCGCGCCATAGCGCGTGGCCCCAGCAGCTCGCGTCATCGCCACGACCGCATCGTCGAAGCGTGCGGCGGGATCGTGCACCGCTATCGCCGCGAGGCTCTGCACGATGGAGCGGGCGGGGATCACGGAGACCCGGAGCCCATCGGCCCGTGCCTGCTCGGCGGCGGCCTCCGCCACGGCAAGGGAGTCGGAGTCGCTCGGGAGCATGACCACCTCACCCGACCCCGTGCGGCGCACGCCGTCGAGGAGCTCGGCAGTAGAGGGCCGGCGCCGCGGGCGCGCGGGGACGGCGACCGCTCCGTAGTCGGACACGAGAGCCGCGGTGCCCGGACCGTGGGTGACGACCACGAGACCACGACCCGACAGCGGCGGCGTGGAGGTGGCCTCAGGTAGGTACGTCACGCGAATCCGCTCGAGTGGCCCGGTGGCGATTCCGGCCTCGATCGCGGCACCGGCGTCATGCACGTGCACGTGCACGTTCCACAGTTCTGCGTCACCGGTCACCATGAGGGAGTCGCCGAGGGCCTCGAGCGCCTGGCGCAGGCGAGCGACCTCGTCGGCGTCCGCCCTGACGAGGTACATCACCTCGTAGGACGGCTCGCCGGCCGCCGCGACGGGAGCGCCGTGGACCACGTGAGGTGCGGGGAGCTTGGCTCGCGCCGCCGGACGAGGACGGCGTCGACGCACACCCGTGACCACATCGAGCAGGGCGTCGTACACCACGACAAGGCCCTGTCCGCCGGCGTCGACAACGCCGGCATCACGCAACGCAGGGAGCTGCTCGGTGGTGAGCGAGAGGGCTTCGTGCGCACGGGTGACCGCGGTCTCGATGACGGCGACCAGTCCCTCGCCCGTGGACGCGGCTTGCTCGGCCGACTCCGCAGCCGCGCGAGCAACAGAGAGGATCGTGCCCTCCACCGGCCGCGACACGGCGGCGTAGGCCTCGTCACTGGCGGCACGCAACGCGCGCGCCACGATCTCGGGGGTGAGCACATCGCGATCGGATACGTCACCGAGGACACCGGAGACACCGCGCACGATCTGGGCGAGGATGACTCCGGAGTTGCCGCGGGCTCCCAGGAGAGCGCCCCGGGCCATGGCCGCGGACACGTCGGCGGTGCCGGGTCGAGTGTCGCGGGCTTCAGCGTCGTCGAAGACCTCGTCGATCGCGGCACAGGCGGACTCGACCGTGAGGAACATGTTGGTGCCGGTGTCCCCATCGGGCACGGGGAAGACGTTGAGCGCATCGATCGCTGCGCGCTCCTCGCCCAGGGCCGCCAGGGAGGCCTCGGCCCAGGCCCGCACCGCGGCAGCATGGAGACGGGTGGGCGTGGGCTCAGCCATGGGCACCTCCCCGGTCACCGACCCGCCCACCCCCTCGGATGTGGCGTGAGCCACCGTATCCCCCGGGGCGGACCATGGAGGGCCTCCCGGTTTGGGGTGCGCCACCCCTCTCGGCTACCCTCATGGGGCTGCTGCCAGTGCAGCGGCACGCGACCTGGGCCCAGAGGGGCCCGCGCCGACCACCTGAGGAGTTCACCGTGGCTGCCACCTGTGACGTCTGCGGCAAGGGCCCGGGCTTCGGCAACAGCATCTCGCACTCGCACCGTCGCACCTCGCGCCGCTGGAACCCCAACATCCAGACCGTCCGCGCGATGATCGGCCGCACCCCCAAGCGCCTGAA
>CAYYZU010000017.1:0-18136 GCA_964476205.1 uncultured Actinomyces sp.
TGATGTAGACGGGCTCGGAGGCGATGTGGGCCTCGGTGTTGCCGCTGCAGTACCAGTCGAGGTCGTGGCCACCCGGGCCCCAGCCGCGGCGGTCGAACTCGGTGATGGTGACGACCTGCACCTTGGTGTCGTCGGGTCGCTCGACCTCGTCGTAGGCGCGGCGGATGGGCAGCTGCCAGCACACGTCGGGCTTCGTCTTGACGAAGGAGATGCCCTCGCGCAGGGCAAGGCCGTGAAGCGCGCAGCCTTCGCCGCCCTCGAAGCCGGGTCGGTTGAGGAAGATGCAGCCGCCGTCGACGACGCGCGTCTTGCGCTCGCCGTCGCCCGACTTGACGGTCGTGCCCTTGCGATGACCGATGTCGTAGAACTGCCAGTGCTCGGGATCGAGCTTGGCGGCCCACTTGAGGGTGCGCTTCTCGTCCGCCTTGTCCGTGAAGTGCGCGCCCTGAGTGCAGCAGCCGGAGTCGGGGGCCGTGTCGTAGATCCCCTTGCAGCCCCGCCCGAAGATGCACGTCCATTTGGACGTGAGCCACGTCAGGTCGATCCGGTAGCGCTGGTCCTTCTTGCCGGGGGCGTCGAACTCGACCCAGGCGCGGGGGAAGTCAAGGGGAACCTCAGGCACCCGCCGACCCTAGCGTGCGTCGGCGGGTCCAGCGCCGGATGGGATCAGGTCAGCGAGTAGCGTGCAGCCGTGCGCCTGGGAGTGCTCGACATCGGCTCCAACACCGTTCACCTTTTGGTGGTCGATGCGCACCAGGGCGCCGCACCCCTCCCCGCGTGGAAGTCCAAGATCTCCCTCCGCCTCGCCGAGCATCTCGGGGCCGATGGCCGCATCGACGACGATGCCCTCGCGGAGCTGATCCGCTTCGCGGGTGAGGCACGCCAGACGGCAGAGGACCTCGGGGTGACGGAGTTCCTCGCCTTCGCGACTTCGGCCGTGCGCGATGCGCCCAATGGGCTCGAGGTGCTCGCCGCCGTGCGCGAGCGCACCGGCATCGAGGTGGAGGTCCTCAGCGGCGAGGACGAGGCGCGGCTCACCTTCCTCGCCGTACGTCGATGGTTCGGCTGGTCCGCCGGGCGGATCCTCGTGCTCGACATCGGCGGCGGCTCGCTCGAGCTTGCCTCCGGAGCCGATGAGGAACCCGACGTGGCCCTCTCCCTGCCGCTGGGCGCCGGCCGACTCACCCGTGACCTCCTGCCCGGCGACCCCCCAGGCGAGGACGCGGTACGCGCGGCCCGCAAGGTCGTGCGCGCCAGCCTGGGCGAGGTCATCGGCCGCATCCTGCGGGCAGGTGAGCCGCGGATCAGCGTGGCGACCTCCAAGACCTTCCGGCAGCTCGCGCGCATCGCGGGTGCCGCGCCCTCCAGCGATGGCTACTTCGTCCGCCGCACACTCTCGAGAGACGACGTGCGCACGTGGATGCCGAAACTTGCCGCGATGACCGCTGCTGAGCGGACACGCCTCCCGGGAGTCTCGGACTCCCGATCCGCTCAACTCCTCGCGGGTGCGATCGTCGCGGAGTCGGCCATGGACCTGCTCGGTGTCTCTGAGCTGGAGATCGGTCCGTGGGCGCTGCGCGAGGGAGTGATCCTCCGGCGCATCGACGGGCTCGAGTCGTGACGCAGGCCGTCGCGCTCACGGGACTCACATCGGAGCAGGTCGCCGAGCGCGTGGCAGCAGGTCAGACCAACGACGCCCCCGACCCGCGCAGCCGCAGCCTTGCGAGCATCATCCGCTCCAACACGCTCACGTGGTTCAACGCGCTGATCGGCTCGCTCTGGGTTGTCATGTGGTTCGTCGCGCCGTTCCAGGACTCCCTCTTCGGCTTCGTCATCGTGGCCAACTCCCTCATCGGCATCGTCCAGGAATACCGGGCAAGCCGAGCCCTGGCGAAGCTGTCGGTCATCGGCGAGGCCAGGCCGATGGTGCGCCGCAATGGGGAGGACGTCGACGTGCGGCCCGTGGAAGTCGTCCTCGACGACCTCGTCGTCCTGAGGCCGGGTGACCAGCTCGTCGTCGACGGAGAGGTCGTCGAGTCCGAGGGCCTGGAGATCGACGAGAGCCTTCTGACTGGCGAGGCGGACCCGGTCGACAAGTCGACCGGCGACTCCGTGATGTCCGGATCCTTCGTCGTCGCGGGATCCGGGCTCTACGTCGCCACACGCGTGGGGCGCGACTCCTTCGCCGCGGGCCTGACCGCCCAGGCCAAGCAGTTCGCTCAGACGCGCTCCGAGCTCCGCGATGACATCAACCGCTTCATCCGCATCGCGTCGTACATGATCCCGCCGGTCGGGATCCTGCTCCTCGTCTCGCAACTGCGCGCCAATCAGTCAGTGGACGAGGCCATCCGGGGCACGATCGCGGGCGTCGTCACGATGGTCCCCGAAGGACTGGTGCTCCTCACGAGCATCGCGATGGCTGTCGCCGTCGTGCGCCTCGCGCAGCGCAAGGTGCTGGTGCAGGATCTCCCGGCCGTCGAGGTGCTCGCGCGCGTCGACACCGTGTGCGTCGACAAGACCGGCACGCTCACCGAGCCCGGCATGGCCGTCACCGATGTCGAGGTGCTCGACCCGAGCGCTGACGTAGCAAATGCACTGGCGGCCCTCGGCGCCGCAGAGGAGGCGCCTAACCCCACGCTCCAGGCGGTGGCTCGTGCCTACCCCGCGCCCGAGTGGAACGTCCTCGACACCATCGCCTTCTCGAGCGCCCGCAAGTGGTCAGCGGCCACCTTCGTCGATCACGGCACGTGGCTTCTTGGTGCCCCCGAGGTGATCCTGGGGGAGTCGCATCCCGAGGTCCGTGCCCGCGCAGAGGCACTTGCGGCGCAGGGCTCGCGCGTGCTGCTCCTGGCCCGCACGAGCGGCGCGGCGCCCGACGCCGAGCGAGGCCCCGGCGAGGCCGACCCGGCCGCGCTCATCGTCATCGACCAGCGCCTGCGACCGGATGCCGCCGAGACGGTCGGCTACTTCCTCAAGCAGGACGTCGCCGTCAAGGTCATCTCCGGCGACAACCCCGCGACGGTGGGCGCCATTGCCGCTCAGGCCGGCGTGCCCGGAGCGAACGATCCCGTCGATGCGCGCGACCTCACGGAGGACCCGCAGCAGCTGGCCGATCCGGTCGACCAGCGCAGCGTCTTCGGTCGGGTGACCCCGGGCCAGAAGCAGGCCATGGTGGGAGCGCTGCACCTGCGCCACCGCACGGTCGCCATGACGGGTGACGGCGTCAACGACGTCCTCGCGCTCAAGCAGGCGGACCTCGGCATCGCTATGGGCTCGGGGTCCTCGGCGACGCGCGCGGTCGCTCAGCTCGTGCTGCTCGACAACAAGTTCTCCGTCATGCCGCACGTCGTCGCAGAGGGCCGTCGGGTGCTGGGCAACATCGAGCGCGTCTCCGACGTCTTCCTCACCAAGACCTTCTACGCCACGATCATCTCGGCGTTCATTGGGCTCACGGTGCTCTTCTCCTTCTCGGCGACGGGTGAGCCGCTGGAGTTCCCCTTCCTGCCGCGGCACTTCACGCTCATCAGCTCGCTCACCATCGGCATCCCGGGCTTCTTCCTCGCCCTCATGCCCAACACCGAGCGCTTCCGGCCCGGCTTCCTACGCCGCGTGCTGCTCTTCGCTGTCCCCGCGGGCGTCATCTGCGCCGCGGCAGGCCTGGGCACCTATCTGGTGGTCCTGTCCATCGGCGAGCCCCTAGGCGACGCGCGCTCGGCTGCCGCCATTGCGCTCTTCATCGTCGCCTTCGCCGTGCTCGTGCAATCGGCGAGGCCGCTCAATCTCCTCCGCCTCGGCGTCTGCGCGGCCATGCTCCTCTCCTTCATCGTCGTGCTCCTCGTGCCGTGGCTGAGCAATTTCTTCGCGATCTACCTCCAGCCCGAGCGCGACAGCGTCATCGCCCTGGGGTTCGGACTGGGAGGCGCCCTCCTCGTCGCCATCGCGACGCGATTCACCGATCGCCTGCGCCGCGCATGAGCCCCGCGGCTTTGCGACACTGATCACGTGTCCGTCGCGCCCGTAGCCCTGTCGACCTCGTCGGTCTTCCCCGACGGCACGGCGGCGGCCTTCGAGGTCGCGTCACGACTGGGCTACGACGGCGTCGAGGTCATGGTGATGACCGATGCGGTGAGCCAGGATCCCGTCGCGTTGCGGCGACTATCGGATCACTACGCCGTCCCGATCCTGGCGGTCCACGCACCGTGCCTGCTGGTGACCCAGCGTGTGTGGGGCACCGATCCGTGGGGCAAGCTCGTGCGCGCGCGCGAGGCGGCCGAGGAGCTCGGGGCGAGCACCGTGGTGGTCCATCCTCCCTTCCGCTGGCAGCGTGACTACGCGCGGGAATTCGTCGCCGGCCTCGCGCGAATGGAAGGCGAGACACCGATCCGCTTTGCCGTGGAGAACATGTACCCCTGGCGCGCGGGCTCGCGTGAGGTCAAGGCCTACAGCCCCGGCTGGGACGTCCGCGATGAGGACTACCCCCACACCACCTTGGACCTCTCGCACACGGCGGTCTCGGGCACCGACGCGCGCGACATGGCTCATGACCTTGGGGATCGCCTCGCGCACATCCACCTGGCCGATGGATCCGGATCTGCGCGGGACGAGCATCTGATCCCCGGGCGCGGCACTCAACCGTGCGCGGAGCTGCTCACAGACCTGGCTGGCCGCGGCTTCGACGGCACCGTCGTCGTAGAGGTGTCGACGCGGCGCGCGGTCGATCGGGCTGCCCGTGAAGCCGATTTGGCCGAGGCCTTGACCTTTGCCCGTCGCCACCTCGGGCAACTGCCCGCCTAGAGTGGTCGCGATGGCAGACGAATCGCCGGCCGAGCCGGCACGTGGGAGTGGCGAGCAGGTCCGTGATGCGGCCATTGCTGCTGCACGCAATGCCTTCGCCGCCGGCGGGTACGCGCGGACGACCTTCAAGGGCCTGGCCGCAGCGGCAGGGGTTGCACCCACGGTGCTGCGTAAGTACTACGACAACAAGGACGCGGTCTTCGCCGCTGCGCTGAGGCTGCCGACCGACCCCGTCGGCGCGGTCCCGACTCTCCTCGCTCCCGGCGTCGAGGGTCTCGGCGAGCGACTGGTGCGCTTCACTCTCGACACTCTCGGTGATCCGCAGGTGCGCGACGACCTCATCTCGATGGCGCGCTCGGGCGCATCTGCTGCTGCCCTCACCAAGTCCCTCCAGGACTACCTCGACACCACCGTCATCGACCGAGTCGTGTCTGCCGTCGGCGTGCCCGATGCCCGCATGCGTGTCGCGCTCATCTCGAGCTACCTCATCGGAGTAGCCGCCGGTCGCTACGTCATGCGCATCGAGCCGCTCGCCTCGGCCAATGAGGAGTACGTCGTACGACTCGTGGCACCGACGATCCAGGCACTGCTCGACCCGAGGACGTCCCTGCCTAAGCCGACAGGGACTTCGTCGTGAATGGAGCAGCATCATGATCGCTGTCATTGGGGCGGGTGCCATGGGCGAGGTCTTCGTCTCGGGGCTCCTGCGCGCTGGGACTGAGCCCGGCAGACTCGTCATCTCCGAGAAGCGCGAAGAGCGGGCGCACGAGGTGTCGGAGCTTCATGGTGTGCGCGCCGTGTCCCTCGCCGAGGCCGCGCGCGAGAGCGCGACGATCCTCCTGCTCGTCAAGCCGCAGGACATCCCCGGCGTCGTCGACGAGATTGCTCCCCTGATCTCGGATGGCACCGTGGTCATCTCCCTTGCGGCGGGAGTCCGCCTCGCCGCGCTCGAGTCGCGCCTGCCCCGCGCCGCGGTCGTGCGCGCGATGCCCAACACTCCGGCGCTCGTCGATCTGGGTATCACGGCGATCTCGCCGGGCGCTTCGTGCTCTCCGCAGCAGGCGGAGTACGTCGAGAGTCTGCTCTCTGCAGTGGGACCGGTCGTGCGGGTGCCCGAGGACCTCCAGGACGCCGTCACCGCGACCTCGGGCTCGGGACCGGCGTACGTCTTCCGGCTCATCGAGGCCATGGTCGCGGCGGCGATCGAGCTCGGCGTCGACCCGCATGTGGCCCACCAGCTCGTGACCCAGACGGTCCTCGGTGCCGCCACCATGGCTGCGCGACCGGGTGCAGACCCCGCGGCCCTGCGCGCGCAGGTGACATCGCCCGGCGGCACCACGGCGGCAGCCCTTGCCGTCTTCGACGAGGGGGACCTCATGGGCCTTGTCGCTGATGCCATGCGCGCCGCCCGCGACCGCGGCCGGGAGCTCGGAGCGTGAGCGACTCCGTCGCGATCGTCTGGGATGACGCTCTGCGGGCCTATGACTTCGGCCCGGGGCATCCGCTCGCTCCCATCCGCGTGCAACTCGCGATGCGCCTCGCCCGGGAATTCGGATTGCTCGATGTCCCCAACGTCGAGGTGCTCTCACCCGTCGTACCCGCGACCATCGAGCAGATATCCGAAGTGCATGAACTCGAATACATCGCGGCAGTGCAGCGCGCGTCGGTGAACCCGCGCGACATTGACCCTGCCCGCGGACTCGGCACTCCCGACGATCCCGCCTTCGCCGGGATGCACGAAGCATCCGCTCTCGTGGCGGGTGCGACGCTCATGGCGGCTCAGGCGGTGCACTCCGGTCGCGCGCAGCACGCGGTCAACATCGCGGGCGGACTGCATCATGCGATGCCTGACTCGGCCGCCGGCTTTTGCATCTACAACGACATCGGTGTCGCCATCGCCTGGTTGCTCGCTCAGGGAGTTGAGCGGATCGCCTACATCGACGTCGACGTCCACCACGGCGACGGAGTACAGGCGATGTTCTACGACGACCCCCGCGTGCTGACGATCTCGCTGCACGAGAGCCCGCTCACGCTCTTCCCGGGCACCGGGTTTCCTGAGGAAATTGGGGGTCCCGGGGCCCTCGGAAGCGCCGCCAACGTGGCACTCCCCGCGGGGACGGGCGACCAGGGCTGGCTCCGGGCTTTCCACGCCGTGGTGCCCGACGTCCTCGAAGCCTTCGGCCCCCAGATCATCGTGAGCCAGCACGGTTGCGACACGCACATCGACGATCCGCTCGCGCACCTTGCACTCACCGTCGATGGTCAGCGCATGTCGTACGAGTCGATTCATCGCTGGGCTCATCGCTACGCCGAGGGCCGGTGGATTGCCGTCGGTGGCGGAGGCTACGAATGGGTCGACGTCGTGCCGCGCGCATGGACGCACCTCATCGCCGAGGCCGCGGGCACGCCCATCGATCCGCAGCAGGTGACGCCGGAGGGGTTCCAGTCGTACGTCATGACGACGCTGGGTCGCCCCGCGCCTCTGCGCATGACCGACGGCAGCAATCCGTGGCCCAAGCCTTTTGACCAGGGCTTCGATCCGAGCAATCCCGTGGACGCCGCGGTGCTCGCCACGCGCACCGCTGTCTACCCCCACCTGGGCCTCGTCGCGGATCCCGACCCCTGGTTCTAGATGACGCTGGATCTAGGTCCTCGCCATTCGGACATCGCGGTGCCCCTCCGGCCCGTCAATCGACCCCCTCGACGGGCTCTCATGGACCCCACTAGGCTCGAAATCCAGATTCCGCGTGACGCGCGGCACGCAGTGCAGTAGCGTCGCGCCGTCACGGGATGCGGGACATCCCGCCGGAGGCAAGGAGCAGACATGAGCGGTGGACCTGAGCGCCCCCTGGCGGAGGTGCGTTTCCTCACCGTGGCCGAAGTTGCATCGCTCATGCGGGTGTCGAAGATGACGGTCTACCGACTCGTGCACGCAGGCGAACTTCCGGCCGTGCGCGTGGGCCGCTCGTTCCGCGTGCCGGAGCAGGCCGTGCACGACTACCTGCGCACCTCCTACATCGAGGCTGGCTAAGCCCGACAGGGGCGGCTCCGCAGCCCCGCCGGGCCACACCGCCCGAGGCACTCTCGACCCGATCGGATAGTGTCGGCCCTCCCGACACCGCATCGGGAACGCTCCGGACTGAATGAGGTAATCGATGGGCTCCGTGGTCAAGAAGCGCCGCAAGCGCATGGCCAAGAAGAAGCATCGCAAGCTGCTCAAGCGCACGCGCGTTCAGCGCCGCAACAAGAAGTAGCCTGACCATGGGTCGCGTCGTGCTGGTCACGGGCGCCGCCCGCCACCTTGGTGGCCTGATGGTCCGCTCCCTCGTTCGCGACCCGTCTGTCGACCGAGTAGTCGGCGTGGACGTGGTCCCCCCGCGCCGTCCTCTCCTCGGGGCCGAGTTCGTGCGGGCCGATATCCGCAACCCCGTGATCGGCAGGGTCCTCGGCTCGGCCGGTGTCGACACGGTCGTCCACATGGGTGTCATCGCCACTCCCCAGCAGGCGGGTGGCCGCACGGCCATGAAGGACATCAACGTCATCGGCACCATGCAGCTCCTCGCCGCGTGCCAGAAGTCCGAGTCCGTGCGTCGTCTCGTCGTGAAGTCCACGTCCTCTGTCTACGGCGCCGGACCGCGCGACCCCGCGCTCTTCACCGAGGGCATGACACCTAAGCACCCGCCGACTTCGGGATGGGCCAAGGACTCTGTCGAGGTCGAGGGATACGTGCGCGGCTTCGCGCGCAGGCGCCCCGATGTCGAGGTTTCGATTCTGCGCCTGGCCAATGTCATCGGCCCACGCGTCGAGACGGCCATGACGGCCTACTTCACCCTGCCGGTGATCCCCACCGTCCTCGGCTTCGATGCACGACTTCAGTTCCTGCACGAGGACGATTCGATTGCCGCCCTTCATCGCGCGGTAACGGCCTCGGCCACGGGTGTCTTCAACATCGCCGGCGATGGCGTGCTGGCGCTCTCGCAGGCGGTACGCCGTACCGGCCGACCCACCCTCTCCGTGCCGGGACCCCTGCTCGGGGTCGTGGGACGCGCACTGGCGCCCACCCGGCTCGTCGACTTCTCCTCCGAGCAGGTCCGATTCCTCACCTACGGCCGGGCGATCGACACCTCGCGTGCTCAGCGCGAACTCGGATTCGTGGCCAAGCGCTCGACGTCGGCCGCCTTCGATGAGTTCCTTGCAGGCCACGACCTCAGCCCGGGATTCGTGGCGGGCATCCTCGACGGCGCGGCAAGTCTGGTGTCGACCCGGGGAGCCGTGCATGCCTGACGCGCGCATCATCCCCCTCGATCCCTCGGCGCATCGCGCGGAGTCCGACGTTGTCGAAAACGAAGAAGGCTTCCTTGACTTCCTGCGACGCCGCCTGACCGGCGACTACACGGTCGACGACTTCGGCTTCGACCCTGACCTCACCGACCACGTGCTCATCCCGCCACTGCGACCCCTCTACGAGCGCTGGTTCCGTGTCGAGGTGCGCGGCATCGAGAACGTCCCGTCGATAGGTGGGGCCCTCATCGTCGCCAACCACTCGGGGACCATCGCGCTAGACGCGATGATGACGCAGATCGCGCTGCACGATCACCATCCGGCCCATCGCCATCTGCGCATGCTGGGCGCCGACCTGGTCTTTCAAACCCCTTTCCTTTCGGCCCTCGCGCGCAAGGCCGGGCACACCCTCGCGTGCATGCCCGACGCGGAGCGACTGCTCACAGGCGGCGAGCTGGTGGGAGTCTGGCCTGAGGGCTTCAAGGGAATCGGCAAGCCCTTCAGTGAGCGCTACAAGCTGCAGCGCTTCGGGCGCGGCGGATTCGTCTCGGCTGCCCTGCGCGCGCGCGTGCCGATCATCCCGACGGCGATCGTGGGCGCGGAGGAGACATACCCGAAACTGGGCAACATCGCCCCGCTTGCCCGCCTCCTCGGACTTCCCTACTTCCCCGTCACGCCAACCTTCCCCTGGCTTGGCCCGCTGGGGCTGATCCCGCTCCCGAGTCGGTGGATCATCGCCTTCGGCGAGCCCGTGCATACGGAAGACCTCGCCGCGGAAGCCGATGATCCGATGGCGGTGCTCGAGCTCACCGACGCCGTGCGCGAGCGCATTCAGCAGTCGCTCTACCGCCTGCTCGTACAGCGCGAATCGACGTTCTAGTTCGCTCCGTCGCTCATCGGCGGCGGGCAATGCGCCCCACGGCGTAGCCGGCGGCTACTCCGAGTCCCACGCCCGCCGTGGCCGCGAGCGTGGGCACTGCGACACGACGTGCCTTGGCGCGGCGTCGGAAGTCCTGGATCGGCCAGCCGTTCTCCCGGGCATGCGCGCGCAGGAGCGAATCGGGATTGACCGCCACCGGGTGCCCGACGAGCGAGAGCATCGGGATGTCGTTCGCCGAGTCGGAGTACGCCGAGCAGCGCGTGAGGTCGAGCCCTTCGCGCTGGGCGATCGCCCGTACGGCCTCCGCCTTTGCTAGGCCATGCAGGGGAGCGCCCACGAGCCGACCCGTGTAGACGCCACCGCGGACCTCCGCCACGGTACCGAGTGCGCCGGTGAGCCCGAGGTGCTTGGCGATGATGGTGGCCAACTCGACCGGCGTGGCTGTGACCAGCCAGACGCGCTGCCCTGCGTCGAGATGCTCCTGGGCGAGTGCGAGCGTGCCCGGGATGAGCTTGTCCGACATCTCCTCATCGAAGATCTGCTCGCCCAAATCGACGAGCTCGTCCACGCGTCGCCCTTCGACGAAGGACAGCGCCGACGCGGTCGCCGATGCCATGTCCTCGAGATCCTCCGACCCGCTCAGCACGAAGCGCAGCTGGCGCCGACCGAAGTCAACGACCTGTCGTGCATCGAAGAACCGGCGTCGCGCCAGCCCCACCGCGAAGTGGAAGATGCTCGCCCCGCGCATCACCGTGTTGTCGACGTCGAAGAACGCGGCCGCCGTGGGATCGACGGGCGCCCCGCCCTCAGGTACGACCTCTGCGGCAGCCGCTGCCGCCTCGCCGGCATGGCGATAGGCGGGGAGCACGGGCGAGCGTCGGGTCACTCGGTCAGACTAGGGGGGTGGCCGAAGAGCGGGTGATCCTCGTGGGCAAGCCGGGCTGTCACTTGTGCGATGACGCGAGAACGGTCGTGGCGGCCGTGTGCGCGGAGACGGGAGCGGTGTGGGCCGAGGTGTCGATCCTCGACGACCCGGAGTTGGCGGACCGCTACGCCGAGCAGATCCCTGTCGTCCTCGTCGATGGCGTGGTCCACGACTTCTGGCGGGTGGACGCCCGTCGCCTACGTGAGGCCCTGGCTCCTCACTAACACCGATAGTCGGACACACGCGTCCGTTGAGGTTTGTATCCCGCGTTCACAAGCACCTACCCTGGGGGCTCGCCCGCCGGCTACCCGCCGCGCCAGTACCGCCAGGTAGGTCTCCCGTGTCCCTTCGCATCGCGCCCACGCGCGCTCGTGACGAGGTGCCCACGGCTACCGTCGAGCGGCTCCCCGTGTACCTCCACGTGCTTGACCGCCTGCGTTCCAGCGGCATCGCGACCGTCTCCTCGGCGGAACTCGCCGAGCGCAGCGGGGTCACCAGCGCCAAGCTGCGCAAGGACCTGTCCCATCTGGGCTCGTTCGGCACTCGCGGCGTCGGCTACGACGTGGACTTCCTCTACCGCAGCATTGCGGACTGGCTCGGCGTCCACGAGCCCCTCGGCGTGGTCATCGTCGGGCTGGGCAACCTTGGTCACGCACTCGCGACCTACCGTGGCTTCGCCGGAGGTGGCTTCCGCGTCGTAGGCCTGATCGACGTCGATCCCGCCGTCGTCGGTCGCAGCGTTGCGTGCGGTGATGAATCGATCACCGTTCGACCCTTGGCGGATCTGCGCGACGTGGCCTCTGGCGCCCAGATCGGTGTCATCGCGACGCCGGGATCGGCGGCCCAGGACGCGTGCGATCGCCTCGTGGCGGCTGGCGTCACGCACATCCTCAGCTTTGCCCCTCGCTTCCTCGCCGTCCCCCCGGGAGTCGAGGTGCGCGCCATCGATGTCGGCGTCGAGTTGCAGATCCTCGCCTTCCGTCAACGCCAGGCAGCGCACGAACCCGGGGCGGTGAGCGCATAGCCGCCACCGCCGCCCGATGACCGCCCACCTCCCACGATCCGAAGGTTCCCTGTGAGCGCAACCCGCACCAAGAAGAAGCTCGGCCCCGTCGCCCTCGTCGCGGCAGGCCCGGGCGACCCCGAACTGCTGACCCTTCGCGCTGCCGAGCTCCTGCGCACGGCCGAGCGCATCATCGCTGACTTCGACGCTGTCGAGATCGCACGCGGCTTCGTCGCCGCGGACGCCGAGCTCATCGCTGCCGTCGATGCCAAGGGCCTGCCCCTGGATCACGCGGGTCGCGCCAAGCTCGTCATCGAGGCGGCTCGCGAGGGCTATCGCACGGTCCGCCTGCTCGCCGGCGATCCCGTCTTCGACGGGTCTTTGGCCGTGGAGTCGGCTGCGCTGCGCAAGGCGAAGGTGCCCTTCGAGATCGCCCCGGGAGTGAGCACCGCCGTGGCCGTGCCGGCATACGCCGGACTCGGTCTCACCGGGCGGCGCAGTCGCGAGGTTCACGTGGTGAGCGCCTCGGATCCCGATGTTGACTGGACGCCGCTCGCACGCGACCGCGTGACCGTCGTGGTGCCCGATGGCGCAGATGCTGCCCCCGCGATCGCCAAGGCACTCGTCACCGCGGGGCGACCGGGCGACACACCCATGATCATCACCCGCGGCGGCACGACCGTCGAGCAGCGCTCGATCGTCACCACGCTTGACGACGTCGCCAACGACGTGAAGGTCGCCAAGCAGGCAGGTCCCGGCGTGGTCGTCATCGGCGAGGTTGTCGCGCAGCGTGATCGCATGGCGTGGTTCGACGTCAAGCCGCTCTTCGGGTGGCGCGTGCTCGTGCCGCGGACCCAGGATCGCTCCGATGACCTGCTCGACCGACTCGTCCGCTTCGGTGCGATTCCGGTCGAGGTCTCGACCATCAGTGTCGAGCCGCCGCGCACCCCGCAGCAGATGGACCGCGCGGTCCACGGTCTCGTGTCCGGCCGATACGAGTGGATCGGGTTCACCAGCGTCAACGCTGTGCGCGCGGTACGCGAGAAGCTCGAGCAGTACGGCCTCGACGCCCGATCCTTCGCCGGCCTCAAGGTCGCGGCGGTCGGCTCCGACACGGCCGCGGCTCTCGTCGCCTTCGGCGTGCAGCCTGACCTCGTGCCCGTAGGAGAGACGTCGACGCAGGCACTGCTCGAGGAGTGGCCGCCGTACGACGAGCTCATCGACCCCATCAACCGTGTCTTCCTGCCGCGTGCTGATATCGCGACGGAGACTCTCGCCGCCGGCCTCGCCGAGCTCGGCTGGGAGGTGGAGGACGTGACGGCGTACCGCACCGTCCGCGCCGCTCCTCCGCCCGCCGAGACGCGCGAGGCGATCAAGTCCGGCGGGTTCGACGCCGCTCTCTTCACCTCGAGCAGCACGGTGCGCAATCTCGTCGGCATCGCGGGCAAGCCGCACACCACGACGATCATCGCGTGCATCGGCCCCCAGACAGCGAAGACCGCGGAGGAGCACGGGCTTCGCGTCGATGTGCTCGCGGAGGATCCCACTCCGGTGTCGCTCGCCGAGGCGCTCGCCGCGCACGGCGAGGAGCTGCGTCTCGCTGCGCTCGAGGCCGGGGAGTCGTCGTGGCGACCGAGCCGTCGCCGCGCGGCGGCCCGCCGCAAGGCCACCTGAGCGACCAGATGACCACTTCCAGCGATCGCACCGTCGTGCACGTGCTGCGGCATGGAGAGGTGCACAATCCCGAGGGCGTCCTCTACGGGCGACTTCCGGACTATCACCTCTCCGAGCGCGGCCGCGCCATGGCCGATCGCGCGGCGGAGGCACTGGCCGGTCGCGACATCGCGCGAGTGGTCGCCTCACCGCTCGATCGCGCGCAGGAGACGGCGGCGCCGATCGCCGCGGTGCACGGCCTGGAGATCGTCACGGACCCGCGCGTCATCGAGGCGGGCAACGTCTTCGAAGGCCAGCGCGTCGGCGTCGGCGACGGGGTGCTCCGGCAGCCGCGGGCGTGGCGCCACCTGTGGAACCCCTTCACGCCCTCGTGGGGCGAGCCCTACGTCGATTTGGCCGAGCGCATGACCGAAGCCATCGGGAGCGCCCGCGATGAGGCACGCGGTCGCGAGACCGTGATCGTGAGCCACCAGTTGCCGATCTGGATCGCCCGCCTGCATGCTGAGGATCGGCGGCTGTGGCACGACCCGCGCAAGCGCGAGTGCTCGCTGGCCTCCCTCACGTCCTTCGAGTTCGACGGCGACCGCCTTGCGTCGGTCGCCTACTCCGAGCCCGCGGCCGACCTGCTGCCCGGTGCCAAGGGGCGCGGAGCCTGAGGTCCGCGTGCCTCACCGCTCGCGGCATGTGACGATCGATAGATGCGACGCCTGATTCCGGTTCTGGCTGCGGCTCTCCTGCTCACCGCGTGCGGGTCCAGCGCGAGCGGTGGCGACGGTGCCGGTACGGCGTTCGTGGCCGGCGACGGATCCATCGTGCTCATCGCCCCCGAGGAGCGCGGCCCCGCGCCGGACCTCTCCGGACCCACGCTGGAGGGCGGGGAGTTCCGCCTCGGCGACCACCTGGGAGAGATCGTCGTTCTCAACGTCTGGGCGTCCTGGTGCGCTCCTTGCCGAGCCGAGGCCCCCGTGCTGGAGGCGGTCTGGCAGGAGGTGCAGGACGATGGCGTGCAGTTCGTCGGTCTCGACACGCGTGACACCGAAGAGGCCGCGCTCGCCTTCCTCGAGGCCTACGGCGTGACCTACCCCAACGTGATCGACGCCGACGGCCGGTTGCAGTTGCTTTTCAGCGACACGCTGCCGCCGCAGGCCATCCCGTCGACCCTCGTTGTCGATCGCGAGGGACGCGTCGCCGGTCGCATCATCGGCCGTGTCACGGAGGCCACGCTGACGGCGCTCATCGAGGACGTCGCGAAGTCGTAGGCTGCTGACGTGGGCATCGCGGAGACCGTGGCGAGCGGCAGCCTGATCTTCGCCATGATCCTGGCCTTCGCTGCCGGCATCGTCTCCTTTGCAAGCCCCTGCGTGCTGCCTCTCGCGCCGGGCTACCTGTCCTACGTGACGGGCCTCACGGGCGCAGAGATCGCGGGCGAGGAGCGCGGCGGCACGACGACCGTCGCGGTGAAGAGTCGCGTGCTCCTGGGCAGCGTGCTCTTCGTGATGGGCTTCTCGGTCGTCTTCGTGTCCTATGGCCTGCTCTTCGGCGGCCTCGGCTCGCTGCTGCTGGAGTACCAGTCGATCATCAGTCGCGTCCTCGGCGTCATCGTCATCATCATGGGCCTGTCCTTCATGGGGGTCATTCCCGGCATGCAGCGCGAATGGCGGATGCATCGCATGCCGAGTTACAGCGTGTGGGGCGCCCCCGTGCTCGGGGTGCTCTTCGGTCTCGGTTGGACGCCCTGCATCGGCCCAGCCCTCACCGCGGTGCAGAGCCTTGCCTTCACCGAGGGGAGTGCGGCCCGCGGGGCCCTGCTGTCCTTCGTCTACTGCCTCGGTCTGGGTCTGCCCTTCATCCTTCTCGGGCTTCTCTTCCGGCAGGCCGCGGGCACGCTCGCCTGGGTGCGCCGCCACTACGCGCTCATCATGCGCATCGGTGGAGGCCTGCTTGTCGCGATCGGCATCCTGCTGGTGTCCGGCGTATGGGACTCCATCACCATCTGGATGCGCACCCTCGTGCCCGGCTTCGAGACACCCCTGTAGGGAAGGCCTCTCCTGCCACCTGGGAGCGCGCGCGGGGGAGGTCCGGGGCAGACTGGCTAGGGATGACCACGACGACCGACCTGCCTGCCACCGAGCCCGCGGCCCCGCCCCCGCTCGGCGGAGTGGGCTTTGCACGCTGGTGCTGGCGGCAACTCACGAGCATGCGGGTCGCTCTCATCCTGCTCTTCCTGCTCGCCATTGCGGCGATTCCGGGCTCAGTGCTCCCGCAGCGCGGCACAGACCCCATCCGGGTCAACGACTGGATCGAGGGCAACCCGACATGGGGCCCGATCCTCGATCGGCTGGGCTTCTTCGACGTCTACGCCGCCCCGTGGTTCGCCGCGGTCTACCTCCTGCTCTTCGTCTCAGTGATCGGATGCGTGCTGCCGCGCACGCGTCTGCACTGGCGCGCGCTGCGCAGTGCGCCCCCTGCGGCTCCGCGTCGCCTCGATCGCATGCCCGAGCACCGCACCTGGGACTCCGCGACGCCCGCCGACGCGATCCTGGACCGCGCGTACGACGACTTGAAGGCCAGGCGCTGGCGGGTTGCGCGGGGCGATGGCTGGGTGTCGGCCGAGAAGGGCTACTGGCGTGAGACCGGCAATCTCCTCTTCCACGCGGCGCTCATCGCCTTGCTCATCGCCGTCGGCTACGGAGCGCTCTTCGGCTGGCGCGGCAATGTCATCGTCCGTGAGGGAAGCGGCTTCTCCGACACGCTCACGCAGTACGACGCGTGGGGCGGCGGCCGCCTGGTTGATCCCGCGTCACTGCCGCCTTTCGCCTTCACGCTCGACGACTTCCGGGTGGAGTTCGAGCGCGGCGAGGCCCAGCGCGGGGCACCGCGCCTCTTCGAGGCCGACCTCACGCTCTGGCCCGCACCCGGAGACCCTGCCGAGGCCGTGGTCGTACGCGTCAACGAGCCGCTCAGCGTCGACGGCGCCAAGGTCT
Source organism: uncultured Actinomyces sp. (assembly GCA_964476205.1). GTDB lineage: Bacteria > Actinomycetota > Actinomycetes > S36-B12 > S36-B12 > Mxb001. The sequence goes on from CAYYZU010000017.1 coordinate 16,542, forward strand.
TCCTTGTCGGTCATGGCTATGCCCCGGTGCTGCGCCTGACCGACGCGCTCGGGCGCGTCGTCCACGACGAGGGCGTGGTCTTCCTCCCGCAGGATGGCAATCTCACGTCGACCGGCGTGCTCAAGGCACCGGACGCGACGCCGTCCATTGGCATCGAGGGACTCTTCCTCCCGACCGCCGCCGTCGATGACGTGCGCGGGCCGCACTCGACGTTCCCCGAAGCCGATGACCCCGCCGTCTTCCTCTCCGCCTGGGCAGGTGACCTCGGACTCGACTCCGGGGTGCCGCAGAGTGTCTACGCCCTCGACACGGAGGGCATGACCCAGCTCGGCATCGAGGCCCTCAGGCCCGGTGACAGCTGGGCGCTGCCGGGTGGCAACGGCACCGTGGAGTTCGTGGGCCTCACGCGCTGGGCGTCCTTCCAGATCGCTCACGACCCGGGCAAGGAGCCAGCGCTCATCGCCTCGATCGTCGCCCTGGCCGGGCTGATGATGTCGCTGTTCATCCAGCGCCGCCGGGTCTGGGTCCGCGCGAGTGAGTCGGCGTCGGGGGCTACCGTGGTGAGCGTCGCCGGGCTCGCCCGCAGCGACGAGGCAGACCTTGCACCCGAGGTCGACGCAGTGGTCGAGGCCCTCAACGAAGGGAGTGGCAAGGCATGACATCGGCATCCCTGGCCGAGTGGAGCAACCTCGCGGTCTACTCCTCGATGCTCGTCCTCATCGCTGCCCTCATCGCCTTCGCCGTGAGCTTCGCTGCTCGCGGGCAGCGCGTCATGTCACCCGAGCTCGTCTCAGTAGGAGCGGGTGCGCCAACTTCCGCGGATTCCCCGCACGCACCGGCTGAGGCTCTCGCGCCGGGACGTCGCGCCGGCAACATCGCGATGGCCCTCACCTGGCTCGCTACCGGACTGCTGCTCGTGGGCCTTGTGCTGCGTGGTGTCTGGGCCGGTCGCGTGCCGTGGGGCAACATGTACGAGTTCTCGCTCGCATGGACCCTGGGCACCCTGGCGGTCTTCCTGGTTGTCTCGACTCGACGCGATATCCGCTGGCTGGGGCTCCCCGTTGTCTTCCTTGCCCTGCTCAGCCTCGGGCTCGCGGTCACCGTCCTCTACACCGAGGCTGCGCAGCTCGTCCCCGCGCTGAAGTCGTGGTGGCTGGTGATTCACGTCGCTTCCGCGATCATCTGCGGCGGCGCCTTCACCGTGGCGGCTGCGATCTCCGTGCTCTACCTCTGGCGCGACCGCGCGGAGCGCAAGGGCAAGGTGACCGGCATCGTCGCGTCGCTCCCGGACGCGTCGCGGCTGGACACGCTCTCGTACCGCATCCTTGCCTTCGCCTTTCCGCTCTGGACCTTCGCCGTGATCAGCGGTGCCATCTGGGCGGAGAACGCCTGGGGTCGTTACTGGGGGTGGGATCCCAAGGAGACCTGGGCCTTCATCACGTGGGTCATCTACGCCGGCTACCTGCACGCCCGGTCGACCGCGGGATGGCGCGGACGTCGCGCGGCGTACATCTCGCTGATCGGCTTCGTGTCGTTCCTGATCAACTACTTCGGCGTCAACATCTTCGTCAACAGCCTGCACTCGTACGCCGGCC
>CAYYZU010000018.1:0-4539 GCA_964476205.1 uncultured Actinomyces sp.
CCTGCGAACGGGGGTGGCGCAAGGGGAATCCCTCCTGCGTGAGGTCGTCAGAGTGGCCCACGTAGATCACGGAGAACTCCTGTGGCCGGGCAGGGTTGGTCTTGGCCAGGATCGCGTAGACAGCCGGGACAGCCGGAGGGGTCCAGCCGGGGAGCGACCGCGGGCCCTCGAAGGAGTAGCCCGCGAGGCTACCGAGGCGGATCATTCAAGGCCCTGAGCGCCGGCAAAGCCGCCGCTGGCGGGTTCCTCTGCATCGAGATCGGCGTAGTCCTCGTCCTCGGCGATGGTCTCGGCCCGGGCGACGGGCCACGGCGGCAGGGAGGTGGTGGCCACGGCCTCGGCGAATCTCTCAAGGGCGATATCGACGGCTGCGTCGGAGTTGTCTGCCTCGACGATGATCTGGGCGCCGTAGCCAAAGGTGCCGAAGCCGGACGCGATGCCACCGAGGCCGGCGACCGCGTCTGCAAGCTCGACGACCTCCTCGAGCGTGACCTCGCGGTCACCCTCAGCTTCCAGGGAGACGCTGTATCTCATGGCTAACCCACCTTCGGAAGTCGCTCGGCCAGGCGCTCGAGGCTAGCGAGGTTGTGGCCGGAGTGCACCTCGTCGATGTAGGGGTCGGCGACGATCATGCCCAGGGACGCGGGGACGTAGACCGGGGCGTCGCCCTTGTGCGGGTTGACCCACAGGATGCGGTGCGCCAGGCGCCCCAGGATCTCCATGGATTCCTCGAGCTGCTGGGGGTCGCCTCGGTCGAGGCCGTCCGAGCAGATGACGACGATCGCACCGCGCCCCAGGCGCGTGCGTCGCGCCTCGCGGGTGAACTCCTTGAGGGAGTCGCCGATCCGGGTGCCTCCATCCCAGTCCAGCACGTGCTCACCTGCCTGGCGCATGGCCTGATCGGGGTCGCGACGGTCGAGGGCCTTGGTGATGCGCGACAGGCGCGTGCCGAAGCAGTAGACCTCTACCTTCGCGTTGGCTCGCTTTGCGGAGTAGGCAAACTGCAGGAGATTGCGGGAGTAGTCGGCCATGGAGCCGGAGACATCGAGGATGAGCACGAGGGGTCGCAGCTTGTGCTTGCGCTGCTTGTAGGCCAACTCGCGGGGCTCGCCCATCGAGCGCATGGTGTCGCGTGCCATGCGGCGCATGTCGAGCGAAGCGCTGCGGCGGGCGCGCATGGTGCGGTGCGTGCGTCGGCGCGGGGGAGTGACTCGCATGCGGGACATGAGGCGACGCAGTTGCCGGAGCTCGTCGTCGGTGCAATCGGCGAAGGCCTTGTGACGGTAGACCTCCGATGTGCTCGCGACATAGCCGAGCTTGGCCTCATCGGGGCTGACATCGCCGGGGAGTCCCGGTTCGGTGTTCGGGATCTCGAGGGTGGCCCCGGCATTGGCCGAGGCGCGCATCATCCGTTTGCGCGGGTCCGATGGGGCCGCGTCGACATCGAGGAAGTACATCCGGAAGACGAGGTTGTAGATCGGGACGTGCTCGCGACGGCGCACCAGCGTGGTCCGGCCGGACCAGTAGACGTCCATGAGGTCGGTGACGTCGAGGTGTGCGGTGCCCTCGCAGAAGGTGAGGACGTCGTCGGTGCCGACGGGCAGGCCCGCGGCCCTCAAGGCATGACCGAAGCCGACGAGGAGTTCATCGAAACCGCCGATGCTCGCGGGAGTCGGCATAGGGGCGTCAGGCGACGACATCCTGGATGCTCTTCGAGGCGAATTCCAGGTCATCGCGATCCTTGACGACCGCGCCAAGGGTGTCGAGTGCTGCGTCGTCGGACAGCGTGTCTACGCCGAGGGCATCGAGGCTCTCGGTCCAATCGATCGTCTCTGCGACGCCCGGGGGCTTCTCGAGGTCCATCTCGCGGAGGCGGTTGACCGCAGCCACTACCTGAGCGGCCAGTGCCGCGCCGACCTGGGGCAGGCGCGTGCGCACGATGGCGACTTCGCGGTCGGCGGGCGGGAAGCCGATCCAGGTGTAGAGGCAGCGCCTCTTGAGTGCGTCGTGGAGTTCGCGTGTGCGATTGGACGTCAGGATCACGATGGGCCGGGACTCGGCACGGATCGTGCCCATCTCGGGGATGGTGACCTGGAAGTCGCCCAGGAGTTCGAGCAGGAATGCCTCGAACTCGTCGTCGGCCCGATCGACCTCGTCGATGAGCAACACACTGCGGTCACCCGCGCGCACGGCCTGGAGCAGCGGGCGTTCAAGGAGGAAGCGGGAGCCGAAGAGATCAGCCTCGGCGTCGGCCGCATCGGCCTGGCTGAGCGAGCGGATGTGTAGCATCTGGCGGGCGTAATCCCACTCGTAGAGCGCGTGGTGGATGTCGATGCCCTCGTAGCACTGGAGGCGGATGAGGCGGCCGCCGGTCCAGCGGCGAGGGTCTTGGCGAGCTCGGTCTTACCGACACCCACCTCGCCCTCGAGCAGCAGGGGCTTGCCGAGCTTGAGTGCCAGCAGTGTGGACGTCGCCAGGCCCCGGTCGGCGATGTAGCCCTGGGCGAGGAGATCCTCGGTGAGCCCAGGCACGGTGAGGTCGGCGAAGGAGCTGCTCACGTGCGGCTCAGTTCGATTCGCCGAAGACGAGGTCGGCGAGGCTCCCGTTGCCTAGCTTGCCCTCGGCGGCCAGCGTGTTGCGCCAGGCCGTCCGGATGTCCCCGCCGTCCTCGGCGAAGCCATCGAAGGTGACATCCTTCATGTTGCGGCATGCCTTGGTGGGGCTGCACTCGGCATCGAGGTCCTCGAGTGCCCCCGGGGTGCCCTGCCAGACCGTGCGGAGCACGTCTGCGGGGTCCTGTGCCTGAGCGTCCATGGCGCCTCCCTTGCTCGTCGCGAGAGTAACAGCGCTGAGGGGGAGCCGCAGGTCGGCGTGGGGGGCGTGGCCTGCGGTGGCCCACAAGCCGGATTGGCTCCAGACTCGGGTGATGCGCATGCTGACCCGCCTCATCGTCGCGGCCTCGGCCCCCGCCCTTCTCGTGGTGGCTGCCCCAAGCGCAGGTGCGGCACCCGACCTCTCGGGGAGATGGGTCTCAGACTCGCTGCGCGATAACCGCATCGGCTACTACCTGGTCCTGCGTGCTGCGCCCGACGGGAGCGCCGGGTACGTCGGACATCTGCGGTTCGAGCGCCAGAGCGGTGCGCGTGAACCGCGCATGCCTGTCTCGGTAACCCTGATGGGGGACCGGATGATCCTCACGGCGCGCGAGGGCAGATTCGACAAGGCCGGGCGCACGATCTCCGCCCGACTCGACAGTCGGGGGGCGCTGGTGATCACGAACTGCCTGGACCGCCTGCAGCAGGTGATGTCCTGGGACCTCGCCTCCGACTGCACTCTGCGCTTGCAGTCCTAGCGCCAGGCAGGCTGCTCATCAGGCCCGGGCCGATCCAGTAGCCCCGCCGCAATGCCACCGAAGAAGGCTGCGCCCATGGCGGCGGCCTCGGCGACGGTGCTCGTGGAGTAGTCGCCTAGTTGGCGGCGCTTGGCCTGCTCGACCGTCGGATCGTGCGACCAGCCGCCCGTCACCATGGCCTCCGTGCGCGGTCCGATGACGGACTCGATGAAGTCAATGAGGTCGGTGGAGAGTGCCGTGAGGTCGTCCACGGCGGCGCGCCAGGCCAGGGCGGGCGACAGTCCCTCGGTCACGCCCGCCAGGGACAGCCCCTCGTGGCTGACGTCGGCAATGCGGAAGGGCACCGTGGCGCGATCCACGTGCATCGCCTCCAGCGACACGGCACGGCGCTGCTCGCGGTCGGTGATGCCGAGCAGAGCTGCCATGCGCTCGAGGGAGAGACCGGTGAGCAGCCCTGCGACAGTACAGAGATAGCCCGGCACGACACCCCAGCCGATGCCGACGTCGCGTGCGACGAGTCGCGCCACGGTGTCGCGGTCGACAGGAGCAAAGAGGCGGAGCAGCGCCTCGGCAGTGCCGAGGGAGTCGGTGAGCACGCCGAGCCGCATCGCGCCCATGGCGAAGGCCGCGGACTCGTGGTCGAGGCCCGCCGCGGTGAGGGTGGCACCACGGAGCCGCTCGGGGGCCTGCTCGCCGACGGTGCCGGCGGGCTCACCCGCCCAGATGATGCGTCGGGCCGTGAGATCGCCGACGAGGTCGGTCGCCGGCTGCCACGGCTCATCCGCGAGCACGTCGTAGAGGCCCGAGCGCGACAGGATGGACCGCTCCGCCACCTGCTCCCCGCCCATGGCGTGGATGACCCAGTCACCGACGCCGAGGTGGCGTACGGCGCGCTCGCGGCTGCCGGGGTAGGCGTCGTAGAGGTAGAGCACCTTGGCCAGCGAGGGCTTGGAGTTGAGGCGGATGCCACAGGCTCGCCAGAACTCCTCCTGAGACACCCGCTCGCGGATGGGCGCGGCAAGGCCCCGCGGGTCATGCCATGCCAGCGTGGGCGCGCAGGGGCGCCCCTGTGCGTCGAGGAGTGCGCCCGCCTCGGCCATGCCGGTGACGCCGATGCCGCGGACGACCGAAGCAGCAGGGATGCGGGCGTCGTCCAGGCACCTGTCGGCGACCGTCATCGCCAGGCG
>CAYYZU010000018.1:4639-17512 GCA_964476205.1 uncultured Actinomyces sp.
ACGGCGATCACGGCGAAGCCCGCGTCGACCGGCACGGGTCCCGCGCTCGTGTCGATGTGCTGCGCCCGGAAGTAGGCGTCCGCGTCGCGGGGGAGGGCCGAGGTGAGTCCGGCGCGGTCGATGTCCTCGCGGCGTACGACGAGGCGGTCGAGGTCGGCATCGGTGACCGCCGTGGTGTCGACGGCCTGCAGGGCGACATCGAATCCGAGGTCGAGGTGACCGTCACGGTCGCCGTCCACAGCGAAGTCCTGCCACTCGAGCAGGATGGACAGGTCGGTGGGCTCCTGGAGTTCGAGCACGAAGACGCCCTCCTGGACCGTGTGGGGCAGCCCTGCGGGGACGAGCATCGCGTCGCCGGGTCGCACCTCTCGGGTGCGCAGCGAGGACAGGAGGCCGGCGCTGTCGTGTGCGGCCACCATGGCGGAGACATCGGCGAGCGACATGGCCTCGGCGAAGCCCACTCCGACCCGGGCGCCCGGAGGCGCATCCACGACGTACCACGCCTCGGTCTTGCCGTGTGCGAGGCCGAGATGGCGGCGGGCGAACTCGCGGTTGGGATGCAGGTGCACGGGCAGGCGCTGGCCGAGGTCGAGGAACTTCACCAAGACCTCGACGTCACTGCCGTAGCGGGCCACGTGTGCCGGGCCCAGCCAGGCGCTCGGATCCGCGATCACCGCGTCGCGCAGGTAGCCGTTGCCGGGGAGCTCACTGAGGCCCTGCGTCACCTGGCCGAAGCGGGTCGTCGTCGACCCGATCCACTCCTCCGGCCGCTGCGGGCCGCCAGGACCCCCGCGCAGCGCGCCGATGCGGTCACCGCCGCGGTAGAAGTGGTCGAATTGATTGACGGGCAGCAGGACGGGTGTCACGGTCACGCTCACATCCTGGCACCCGCTGCGGACCTGCCGCGCGCTGATCCCGATAGGCTGACCGGGTCCCCGGGGGACTCACGCGAAGATGTGAAACGCGACGACCTGCAAGGAGCGTCATGTCCGACTCCGCCTACCGGCTGCGCAGGCTCTTCAACCCGACTTCGGGACGCTGCCTCGACATCGCCGTCGACCATGGGTTCTTCGGCCAGGGCACCTTCCTCGCCGGCATCGAGGATCTCCCTTCCGCCGTGACGGTGCTCGTCGAAGCGGACCCCGACGCGATCCAACTCACCCCGGGCCAGGCGCGGCTGCTCCAGTCGCAGGGTGGGCGTCGCCGTCCGGCACTGGTAATGCGCACGGACGTCGCCAATGTCTACGGGAGCGTGCTGCCCGACCACATGTTCAGCGCCATCGCCCCGGATCCGGTGCTCACGGCCGTCCGGCTCGACGCGGCCTGTGTGGTGGTCAACCTGCTGGATCTCCCGGGTCGCCCTGAGGTGCGCGAGGCGTGCATCCGCAATGTCATGGAGTTGCGCCAACAGTGCGACCACTACGGCATGCCGCTCATGGTGGAGCCGCTCGTGATGAAGGAAACCGACGCGGGCCCCTACACGGTCAACGGCGACGTCGACCTCATCGTCCCCATCGTGCGCCAGGCGGTCGAGCTGGGCGCTGACGTCATCAAGGCTGACCCCACCGACGACCCGTCCGTCTACGCAGACGTGATCCGCACGGCCTCCGGCATCCCAGTCCTCATCCGCGGTGGCGGCCGCGTGTCCGACGAGGAGATCTTCACTCGCACGGAGGCGCTCCTCGCGCAGGGTGCCGCCGGCCTCGTCTATGGCCGCAACATCATCCAGCACGGCAATCCCGCGGGGATGACGCGCGCGCTCATGGCCATGCTGCATGACGGTGCGAATGCGCAGCGGGCCCTGGAGATCCTGCACGCGTCATGACCGAGGCGAGCGATGTCCGGATCGGAATCATCGGCGGCGGCCTCATGGGCCGCGAACTCGCCGCCGTGTGCGGACGATGGGACCTGCTCGTCGACCATCCGGCACGGCCGAGGATCGTGGCCGTTGCTGATCCGGTACCAGCGGCGCGCGAGTGGTTCTCCCGCATCGACTCTGTGTCGCGGTTGACCGACAACTGGCGCGACCTGGTCGAAGACGACGGGATCGACGTCCTCTACATCGCGGTGCCGCATCAGCTGCACGAGGAGATCTACACCGCTGCCGCCGCGGCGGGGCGCGACTTCCTCGGCGAGAAGCCCTTCGGCATCGACCTGCCCGCGGCCGAGCGCATCGTGTCCGCCATCGATGCCTCTGACGCCTTCGTGCGCGTGTCGAGCGAGTTCCCCTTCTACCCGGGAGCCCAGCGTGCCTTCGCCTATGCCGAGTCGGGTGCGCTCGGCGACATCCTCGACGTGCGTTCGGGCTTCTGGCATTCCTCAGACCTCAACCGCGCCAAGCCCATCAACTGGAAGCGCAGGGTCGAGACCTGCGGTGAGATTGGCGTGATGGGCGACCTGGGCCTGCACGTGGCGCACCTGCCCCTTCGCCTCGGGTGGGTTCCGTCTTCGGTGTACGCCCGACTCGATGACGTCGTCACGGAGCGGCCGGGGCCAGATGGTTCCGCTGTGGTCTGCGATACGTGGGACAACGCGCTCCTCACGTGCACGGCGCACCCGCCGACGGGACGTGACTTCACCATGCTGTGGGAAACCCGTCGCATCGCGCCAGGCCACGTCAACACGTGGTTCTTCGAAGCCGTGGGTATGGATGGCGGCGTGCGGTTCAGCACGCGACAGCCGACCCTCCTCCATCGATTTGCCCTCCGAGACGGCGAGCAGATCTGGGAGGAAGTCCAGCCTGGCAACGTGTCGGCCTGGCCGGTTGTCTCCGGTGCCATCTTCGAATTCGGCTTCGGCGACGCCCTCCTGCAGATGTGGGCCTCGTACCTCGCCGAGCGCGAAGGCGCACTGAATGGGCGATTCGGGACGGCCACCCCCGCGGAAGCCCTGCTCGCTCATCGTGTGTTCGACGCTGGCCTGCGCTCGAATCGGGCCGGCATGCCGGAGTCGCCGTAACGCCCGGGTGAACGGTGCTTGGATAGAGCCATGAGCACGAGCAAGGTCAAGAAGCTGCCGCGGGAGTTCTACGAGAAGACCCTTTATCAACTGCAGGGCGAGCTCGTCACCATGCAGGAGTGGGTGAAGTCGACGGGCGCTCGCATAGTGGTGGTCTTCGAGGGGCGGGACGCCGCCGGCAAGGGCTCGACGATCAAGCGAGTGACGGAGTACCTCAATCCGCGCATGGCCCGGATCGCGGCGCTGCCCACCCCGACGGAGCGGCAGCGCACTCAGTGGTACTTCCAGCGCTACGTCGAGCAACTGCCAGCGGCCGGTGAGATCGTGCTCTTCGACCGCTCCTGGTACAACCGGGCAGGCGTGGAGCGCGTGATGGGCTTCTGCACCGCTGAGGAGTATCGGCGCTTCCTGCACCAGGCGCCGATCTTCGAGCGCTTGCTCATCGAGGACGGCATCTTCCTGCGGAAGTACTGGTTCAGCGTGAGCAATCACGAGCAGGAGAAGCGCTTCGCCTCGCGTCTCAACGACCCCATGCGTCAGTGGAAGCTCTCGCCCATGGACCTGGAGTCCATCACCCGTTGGGAGGACTACTCCCGGGCAAAGGACGAAATGATGGTGCACACCGACTCCGCGGAGTCGCCGTGGTTCGATGTCGAGGCCGACGACAAGCGCAGGGCTCGGATCAACATGATCCACCATCTGCTTTCGACGATTCCCTACGAGCCGGTGACGCGGCCGCCCCTCGTCCTGCCGGAGCGACCCGACGGCCATGGCTACCAGCGGCCGCCACGCGATCTCACGCGTTACGTCCCGGACTACGCGGGAGAGCTGCTCGAGCGTGAGGCGTCTGCCTGACGGGACTGGGCTCCTGAGTCACCCCGCTGGCGCGCGAGCTCGGCATTGCCGATGGCTCCGATGAGGATCACGTAGGCGGCGATGTACAGCACCAGGCTGAGGATCACCGTGCTCGCGAGCGTGCCGTAGATCGCCTGGTAGCTCGTGGCGAAGCGCAGGTAGATACCAAAGCCGATAACCACGGCGAAGCTCCCGATGGCGCCGAATGCGGCGCCGGGCCAGTTGAGGCGGGGCGCCGCGCGATCGGCTGAAGCCCGGAAGGTGGCAACGAGCACGCCCGTTCCGAGCGCCAGGGCAAGGAGGATCTCGAGGGTGAAGGCCAGTGCACGCCATGGTTCATCCAGAGTGGAGGCCCACGCGGCGCAGGCGCCTGCTGCGATGAGCAGGACCCCCAGGGCGAGGATGGTGACCAGGCTGCCCAGGTAGGCCCACACTCGGGCTTGCACGTAGTGCTGGGGATCCAGGCCGTAGGCGATCCGCACGGCCCGCTGGAAGGTGTAGATCCCGGTGGATACGGCCCACAGCACGGTCACGAGGGAGATGGCGAGCCCTAGGGACACCTGGCTCGTCGAGGCGTCTGAGGCCGCCTTGATCTGGTTTGCCAGCAGGGTGCCCATGGTGTCCGGCGCGGCCGCCTGGAGGGCTTGGACTGCTTCCTTCAGCGCCGCGGGGTCGAGCAGCCTGCCGAAGATGATGGCCACCGCAATGAAGCCCGGCGTGATGGCGATCGCTGTCCAGAAGGCGACGGCTGCGGCAGACAGGCTGATGCGCTCCGTCGACTGGGCTCGCGCGATCGCGAAGGCGAGAGCGACGGCTCGGGAGATCCGAGGACGCTGGCGGACGAGGCGCTGGGCGCGCTCGGTCAGCGTCGTCATCTCACGCGATGGCGGCGATGCCGGCGATGATGAGGCTGACGATGGCCAGGTAGATGAGTACGACGCCGATCGCGGCGATGCGCAGCGGAGCTCGCTCGTCGCTCACCGCGATGGAGAAGGCGTGCGTGTAGACCTTGCGGAACGGCGTGGCCTCGCGAGCAGGGTTGCCCTGCGGGTCGCGCTGGAACCAGTAGGCCTTCTCGCTGGACATGCCGTAGAAGGCAAAGCCCAGGCCGAAGAGTGCGAGGAAGATCCCCAGGAGCAGGAAGGTGATCACGGTGACGGACACGCCGGCACCCTATCGGTCTCGCGCTAACCTCCGGCATGGCCGGTGAGCACGGAGCCCCACGCGAGGTCGACGTGGACGGCACGGCCGTGCGTCTCACGAGCCCCGACCGGCCGCTCTGGCGGGATCCTGCGGGCGTGATCACCAAGGCCGACCTCGTCGAGTACTACGTCGCCATGGCTGAGGATCTCCTCAGCGCCGTGCGGCACCGGCCGACCACCCTCCAGCGCTTCCCGGACGGAGTCATCCTCGACGGGGAACGTCGCGACTCCTTCTACAACAAGCACCTACCCAAGTCGGTCCCTGACTTCGTGGACCATGTGCGCGTCACCTTCCCCTCTGGTCGGACGGCCGAGCAGGTGTGCCCCTCGAATGCCGCCACGCTCGCCTGGGCGGCCAACCTCGGCACGGTGACCTTCCACCCGTGGCCGGTCACGCGCGCGGACGTCGATCGTCCTGACGAGTTACGCATCGATCTCGATCCGCAGGAGGGCAGGGGATTCGCGGACGCAGTGGATGCGGCGGTCGCCCTCGCGGACATGCTCCGCGCCTATGGCGCCGAGCCCTTCGTCAAGACCAGCGGCGGCAGGGGCCTGCACGTCTTCGTCGCCATCGAGCCGCGCTGGGAGTTCCTGGACGTGCGCCATGCCGCCATTGCACTGGGACGTGCGCTCGAGCGCGCACTGCCGGACCTCGTCACCACGGCCTGGTGGAAGGAGGAACGAGGCGCGCGCGTGTTCGTTGACTACAACCAGATGGCACGCGACCGCACGATGGCCTCCGCGTGGTCGGTCCGTGCCCGCTCGGGAGCCCCTGTGTCGATGCCGGTCACGTGGCCGTCCTTGGCCGAGGTAGACCCCGCGGCGTTCACCCTGCGGACTGTCCCTCAGATCCGCCGAGAGTCGGGCAATCCCTGGGCCGCGCTGGGCTCGAGCAGGTTCGACATCAGTCCACTACTGGACCTGTGGCGCGAAGATGTCGAGGAGCGAGGGCTGGGTGAGATGTCCTTCCCGCCGGACTATCCGAAGATGCCGGGGGAGCCACCCCGGGTGCAGCCGAGTCGGGCTCGGCGGGGGTAGGGCGCGGTCTCCCGCGTTCGGAAGCGACCCTGCCGGGTGCCCGTCCTGGCATCATGCACACCGTGTGGTTCTTTTACACCGTCATCCTGGGCATGTCCTTCGGGCAGGTGCTGCACCAACTGGCCGTGGCGATCCGGGAATGGCGGAGCAGGCCGGGGCAGCGGCCGTTCGTGCCGGTCATGCTGTGGCAGGTCTTCCTGGCGATACTCAGCATCCAGGTGTGGCTCGCCGTCACCTACTACCGCGCGAACTTGGACACGATCTCCATCCTCGAGTTGGCCTCATTCCTCGCCGTACCCGCGGGCATCCTCATCATGTCCTACGTGCTTCCAGGCCCGATGTACGGCGACGAGGATGACGTTTCCCCGGAGAAGGACTTCGCGCGTGTGCGGCCGGTCTTCTTCGGCGTACTCATCGCGATGGTGCTCATCAACCTCGCGCACGGATTCGCAGTCGGGGAGCAGGGAGTCGACACTGATCTGCTCTTCCAGGCACTGATCGTGCTCGGCGGAGTGATCGGCCTCGTCGTCAGGCGCCCGAGATCAGACAACCTTCTGGCCGTGGCGATGATCGTCCTACTCTGCACCTACATCGGGATCGGCTACTCGACCGTCACCCTGGATATCTAGGCAGGATCGATCTGCATGACCACGGCCTTTGGCTCGGTCATGAACTCACGGCTGAAGTTGCCGCCCTCGCGCCCCACTCCCGATTCCCCGAATCCTCCGAAGGGCAAGCGAAGGTCTCGGATGAAGAAGCAGTTGACCCAGACGGTGCCGGCATTGAGCTTCGCGGCGACGCGATGTGCGCGGGAGAGGTTCTCGGTGAAGACCATGGCGTTGAGGCCGTAGCGCGTGTCGTTGGCGAGCGCGATCGCCTCCTCCTCCGTGTCGAAGGGGGTGGCCACCGTCACCGGCCCGAAGATCTCCTCCTTGACCACGCGCGCATCGGCGGGCGCGTCGGTGATGATCGTCGGCTTGATGCTCCAGCCCTCGCCGACCCCGCCGGTGAGTACGCGGCCCCCGCCGAGCGCCTCCGTGCCGAGGTAGCCCTGCACCTTGGTGAAGTGCTCCTGGCTCGCAAGGGCGGCGGAGAACTGCGTAGCCGGGTCCTTGGGGTCTCCCATCGCCAGGGCCTCGGCTGCGGCCTTGTAGCGGACCAGGAAGTCCTCGTAGATGCCGCGCTGCACGTAGAGCCGGCTGCCTGCGAGGCAGACCTGGCCTGCGTTGCGGAAGATTGCCTCGACCGCCCAGTGCACGGCGTTGTCGATGTCGGCATCCTCGAAGACGATGTTCGCGCCCTTGCCGCCGAGCTCCAGGCTCACCGGAGTGAGGTTGCGTGCGGCTACGGCGCTGATGATCTTGCCGGTGCCGGACTCACCGGTGAAGGTGATGCGCTCGACGTCGGGATTCTCGGTGAGGGCCGACCCGGCTGAATCGGGGCCGTAGCCGTGGACGACGTTGAGCACGCCGGGGGGGAAACCGGCCTCGATAGCCAGGCGGCCCATGATCGTGGCCGAGACGGGCGTGTCCTCCGCGGGCTTCCAGACAACCGTGTTGCCCCAGGCCAGTGCGGGCATCACCTTCCACGTGCCCAGCATGAGGGGAAAGTTCCATGGCGAGATGGCCGCGACCACGCCCACGGGCTCCCAGCGCGTGTAGGCGTGGTGCCCCGTGTCCATAGGCAGAGTCTCCGCCGTGGACATGCGCGCGTGGTCGGCGAAGAAGCGGACATTGAGCACCGAGCGTGCGACGTCGTGACGCGACTGGGTGATGGGCTTGCCCATGTCGCGGGTGTCGGCCATGGCCAGTTCGTCCGCGTGCTCCTCCATGAGGTCAGCGAGGCGGTGCATGAGTTGCTGGCGCTTCTCGTATCCCATGCGCGGCCAGGGACCGGAGTCGAAGGCTGCCTTGGCTGCAGCGACTGCACGGTCTGCGTCGGCCTTGCCGCCGCAGGCGATGGTGGCCCATGGCTCGCGGGTGTAGGGATCGATGTCTGGCATCGTCGCGCCATCGAGGGAAGGCACTTCCTCGTTGTCGATGATGTGGCCGAAGAACTCCATGGCGTGCCCTCCCGTGACTAGTCGGGGGAATCGTGCCACGCGCCAGGGGACGGGACCCACGAGCCTGTCCCGACTGGGGGGACGGGCTCGTAGGTCCTCTCTGAGGTCCTCGCTACGACCTAGGACTGGGGGATGGCCGCCTCGAGGGCAGCACGTGCCGTGTCGACCGAGGCCTTGAAGGCCTCTGTGGCGCTGCGCAGGGCGGCGCGCTGGGCCTCTCGAGCCGGCTCGATGGCATCGCGGTACGCCGACCACGCCGCACGCCGCTCCTCGCGTGTGGTCGCAGAGGCCATGGCCGCCCTGAGTGCTGCTTGGGCGTCGGCCGTCGCTGCCTTGAACGTGGCATGAGCACCTGCCACGGCGCCCCGAAGTCCCTCGGTGGCGGTCTCCATGGCTGCGCGGTAGGCGGTCACGGGAGCGAGCTGATCCGCAGGCAGAGTAGCCGTGTCGTAGGCGAGGACCGCAGCGGCGACCGCGTCCCGGTAGGCAGCGCGAGCTGCTTCTCGCCCCGCATCATCGGCCGCGGCGTCAACGGCATCGCGAAGGGCCGTGCGCGCGGATTCGAGTGCGGCGCGCAGCGCGGTGCGCGCCTCGTCACTATCGGTGCGATCCACGCGGCTCTCGAGCCAACGGTCCTTCACCTGACCGTGGCCCAGCTTGTGTCCCTGCGCGTGTCCGATCCCGATGGCGCTGCCATGCCCGGGTCCGCGTCCCTCGCGAGCGTGGGCCGCCGTGGCTCCGGCTGCGGCGACACCCGTGCCGAGCAGGATGATGGCGGCGGTTGCGGCGATTGTGCGTCGAGTGGTCATGGCGCCTCCCGGTCCCGGATGCGCGGTTCGCATCTCTGCCCTCACGCTCGCACGGGACTGGCTGGGGAAGCGCGATCACGGGAGCCTTCCCAGGCGTTCCTCACACGATCCTGACAAACCGCAGCCCTCGCCCGGCCAATCCCGAGGAAATTCTGCGTGACTTGCCGAGGAGTGAGGCGGAGTCAGGTGAGCAAAGCGGTGACGTCAACGGGGGTGGGGACCGCCACCTGGTCATAGGTGCACGACGCAGCCGCCCGGTCGGGTCTCCAACGCAGCCATGTGGCGACATGGCGCAGGCGGTTGCCCTCGAACTGGTCGTAGGCGACCTCGGCGACGAGTTCGGGAGTCAGCGGGTTCCACGTGTGATCACGGCCGCGGTTCCAGCGGTTGATCTCGCCGGGGCGACGTACTCCCTCGTCTTCCATTCCCCTCTCGGGAGCGGTCCACGGATGCGGGGTGTCAGCGGGCATGGCGAAGCTGGCCACATGCGCGGTGATCTCGCGGCGTCGTGACGCGTTGAAGCCCGACGCGGAACCGACGTGATGCAGCCGGCCCTGCTCGTCGAAGAGGCCCAGGAGGAGCGACCCCACCTCGCCGGGATCCTTGGCGTGGCCGCGCCATCCGGCCACCACCACGTCGAGCGTGCGCCGGTGCTTGATCTTGAGCAGGCTGCGCTTGCCGGGCGCGTAGGGCGCGTCCTGTGGCTTGGCGATGAGCCCGTCGAGGCCTGCGCCCTCGAAGGCGTGAAACCAGCGCGATGCCAGGTCGCGATCCTGTGTCATGGGCGTCACGGCAACGGCGCTGCTTGCCCGGCCCAAGGTTTCGAGGTGCTCGCGCCTGGACAGGTAACTGTCGTCCACGAGGGAGCGGTTGCCTAGGGCGAGCATGTCGAATGCGACGTAGGTCGCAGGGACGTCGCGCGATAGCCGCTCGATGGTGCCGGAGTCGCTGCGGGGTCGCAGACGGCTACCCATCGCGGTGAAGTCGAGGGTGCCGTCGCGCACGACCACTGCCTCGCCGTCGAGGACCACACGCTCGGGAAGCGTCTCCAGGAGCGCCGCGGCCACCTCGGGGAAGGCATAGGTGAGATCGTCGCCGCTCCGTCCTTGGAGCAGGATCCGGTCGCCGGCGCGGAAAGCCAGCATGCGGAAGCCGTCCCACTTGGGCTCGAACGCAAGATCCTCGCGCTCCGGCAGCGCGTCGCCCGCAGGCGAGGCAAGCATCGGGCTCACGGGTGGCTTCACGGGAAGGTCCCAGTCGTCGAAGCTATCGATGCCTTCGCTTCGACCCTTCGCCATGCGGTGATGGTGGCACGGCACCGGAGACAGACGGCGCGTAGCATCCGGCTCGTGCCCGGACGCCTCGTGGATCGAGACCCGCAGGTCTCTCCGGAGCGGCTCCTCACCGATCTCGTCCCACCGCCGCACTTCGCCCACGTGCGCTTCTCGACGTACTCACCGGATCCCGCGCAGCCGAGCCAGACTGCGGCGGTCGCGGCACTGGAGGCCTTCGCTGGGCGGCTCGGGCAACGCCCCGCACGCCGATGGCTCAGGCGCGCGGCACCCCCTGAGGAGCGGGCAGGCGTCTACCTCGACGGTGGATTCGGCGTTGGCAAGACGCACTTGCTCGCCTCGCTGTGGCACGTTGCTCCGGAGCCCAAGGCCTACGGGACATTCGTGGAGTACACCAATCTCGTGGGTGCGCTGGGATTCGCCGAGGCCGTGTCGCGGCTATCGACGTACCGACTCATCTGCATCGATGAGTTCGAACTTGACGACCCGGGCGACACCGTCCTCATGTCCACGCTGCTCGGCAACCTCGTCGAGGCGGGCGTCCGTCTGGCCGCCACGTCCAACACGCTGCCCGAGCGCCTCGGGGAGGAGCGTTTCGCAGCCGAGGACTTCCTCCGTGAGATCCAGGGCCTTTCGGCTCACTTCGACGTGGTGCGAATCGACGGTGACGACTACCGTCACCGCGGAGCGCCCGTTGCGCCTGCGCCGCTGGATGACGACAGCGTGCGTGCCGCTGCGGCCGAGGCGCCGGGCGCGACGCTCGACGACTGGCGTGACCTGCAGCGGCACCTCGCGCGCGTGCACCCCTCGCGCTACTCGGCGCTCCTGGATGGGGTCGCCTCCGTCCATCTCTCGGACGTACGCACGCTGACGGATCAGGTGGAGGCGCTCAGAACGGTCGTCCTCGTGGATCGGCTGTACGACCGCGACATCCCCGTCCGCGCATCGGGCGTCTCCCTCGACCGGCTCTTTTCCGACGAAATGCTCCAGGGCGGCTACCGCAAGAAGTACCGGCGCGCGCTCTCACGCATCATTGCGCTGGCGCGCGAAGGCGACACGCCCTCGGGTCCCCAGGAGGACCCTGCTCCCGTGGGATAGTCCCCCGCATGGAAATGACTGGCTTCTTCAGCGTCCTGGGAGTGGGCATCGTCATCGGTGTGATTGCTCGTCTCCTCGTGCCCAGCATGCAGCCCATCGGCTGCCTCATGACGATCATCTGCGGCATCGTCGGGGCGGCGATCGGCACGTGGATCGGTGTGCAGTTCTTCGACCAGGTGTGGGGCTTCAGCTGGCTGACACTGATCCTGCAGATCCTCGTGGCCACGATCCTGGTGGCGGTCGTGGCAGCGCTGTTCCGCAAGAGTTCTGCGTAGCCATGGGTGCCTGGTCCAACAGTCGCGAGCTCACCCGGCAGTCGTGGGCGGTCCTCAAGGAGAACCGCTACCTGATGGCTTACCCCGTGGTGGGCATTGCCATCGGCATCGTCCCCTTCGCGATCATCGCGGCCGGAGTCGCCTTTATTGCGTGGGATCGCAATTGGGTGGGCTGGGGTCTCGTCGTCGTCGGCCTCTATGTCGTCACTCTCGTGACGTCGGTGGTCCAAGCTGGCCTCACGGTCAGCGCGGCCGCCGAACTCGAGGGAGGTGCATCGTCCCTCGGCCACGGCCTGTCGACGGCCCTCGGTCGATTCGGACGACTGGCCCGGTGGGCGTTCGTGAGCACCGTCGTGGGCCTGTTGATCGGCCTGCTCCGGGGCAACGACAGCGGTGGACTGGTCGCGGTTATCTTCCGCAACGTCATTGCGGCAGCGGCCGACGTGATGTGGCAGCTGATCACGTTCTTCGTGATGCCGGCCATGATGCTCGATGACCTCGGCATGATCGATGCGATCAAAAAGTCAGCGTCCACTTTCAAGCAGCGCTGGGGCACGCAGCTCTCTGGCGGCGTGCGCATCGGCGGATTGATTGGTCTTGTCGCGATCCTGCCAGCGATCCTGGCCATCGTGGCGGGCGCGTTCCTCGCCACGTCGGGGGCCTGGGCGATTGGTGTGCCACTGGTCGTCATCGGCGTCTTGGTGTTCATCGTGGCGGCACTCATCCTCAGTGCCATCCGGGGAGTCTTCTCCGTTGTCCTCTACCGCTTCGCGACCCAGGGCGTCGTGGAAGGTGGTTTCACGCAGGAGCAACTTGCGGGAGCGGTGAAGGTCAAGGCCTGACGCTTGGCGCAGGCCACTCAAGACCGGCTTCGGCGACAGCGCTCGCGATAGCCCTCGCCAGTCCTGAGACGTCGGCCGCACGGGCGAGTGCATCGTCATCCAGGAGGAACACCACGCTCCCGTCGGCACACTCAGCGACCACGCAGGCCTCACGCCCCTGAGTGGCCTGCTCGATTGAGGCCGAGCGCTCATTGCGGTGCACTACCTCGAAGGGCGCTGCAAGGCTAGACACGTAGGAGTCCCACTCACGTCGCCGACGTACGGGGGAGTGGGTGATGTCGCACAGGGAGCAGTGGCGTCCTGCGACCTTTCCCGCGAGGTATGCGAGTTCACCGCGCAGCCCGCCATCGGCGTCATAGACGCCTACAAGACGTGCGATAACTGCCATGGTGGGCGATACAGGATTTGAACCTGTGACCTCTTCCGTGTCAAGGAAGCGCGC
>CAYYZU010000019.1:0-17061 GCA_964476205.1 uncultured Actinomyces sp.
CCCGAACCAGGGCAACATCGACCTGCAGACCCCCGCGCTGCTCCATCATGCGACCCGCATCCTCCCGATTCGGTCCAGGGAATCTAGTCTGGGCCAGTGAGCAGGCCGCCCGTGATCAACCTAGCCCCTGGCGTGTTCCGCATTCCCACACTCGGCGACTTCATTAATTCCTACGCGTTCGTCAACGATGATGGCTCAGTCACCCTAGTCGACTGCGGCCTCAAGCGTGCTCCCGTCAAGATCGTTCGCGCTCTTGCCGCCATCGCGAAACATCCCCACGACGTACAGCGGATCGTGCTCACGCACGCGCACTTCGATCACTCCGGTGGCGCATCCACGATGGTGGATGAGACAGGCGTGAACGGAGTCGACGTGCATGCCGACGATGCCGGCTACGTGCGCACGGGGACGCGCGTGCCCGGTGACACGGCGTCCACGTCGGGGCGGATCTTTGCGCGCGCGCCCTGGGGTGACTTCCGCGCGACACCCGTCGCCCAGGAGCTTGTCGACGGCCAGACCCTCGACGTGGCCGGCGGGCTGCGTGTCATCCACACACCCGGACACACACCGGGACACATCTCACTGCTGCACCCGGGGAGCGGCGTACTCATCACGGGTGACTCGATCTTCAACATGAACTCCCGCATGTCATGGCCGACCAAGGTCTTCTGCACGTCGTTCCGGCAGAACGTCGAGACCGCTCATGTGCTCGGAGAGCTCGATTACTCCCTCGCGGCTTTCACCCACGGGCCCGAGATCCGTGACAACGCCCGGGAGCAGGTGCGCGGATTCCTGCAGCGGGCCCGCGGCTGATGCCCGGCTTCGCGTCCCGGCCTCTCGCACGCACCGCAACCGCCGTGGGGGCCACCGCGGTCGCCGTGGGAGGCCTCCTCGCTGCGCAGGCGTTCGAGGCCCGCCGGCGCATCGGGCCGCGCACGACGACGGCGCCCTACGCCGACGGCCGCTACGGCAGCGGAGCGGGCACGTCCATCCGCCTCGCCGTGCTGGGGGACTCGGGTGCGGCCGGGCTTGGAGCCGAGCGGCCCGACGACACCATGGGAGCGATCCTCGCCGCCGCACTGGCCGAAGTTTCCGGACGCACGGTCACGCTGAGCAACCACGCGGTCATCGGTGCGCAGACAGTCGACCTCGACCCGCAGATCGACCGCGCCCTGTGGACCCGGCCCCACGTCGCAGTGATCATGGTCGGCGCCAACGACGTCACCCACCTGATCCCCCGCGCACTCTCGGCGCGCCGACTGCGCCGGGCGATACGCCGCCTGCGCGAGGCGGGGACCGAGGTCGTCATGGCGACCTGCCCTGACCTCGGCACTGTCAAGCCCGTCCCCCAGCCGCTGCGCGCAGTGATGCGACGGGCCTCACGCAAACTGGCCCATGCACAGGCGCAGGCCACATGGGCCGAGGGCGGTCGTGTCGTCGCGCTGGGGTCGCGTCTCGGGCCGGAGTTCGACGAACGGCCCGACGTGATGTTCGCGGAGGACCGCTTCCATCCCTCGACCGAGGGCTACGCCGCGGCCGCCCAGGCGCTCCTCCCCGAGGTGATCGCCGCGTGGCGACTCGGTGGCGAGGGCGAGATCCTCCCAGCGGTGGCCGGCGCCGACGACACCGCCGACTGAAGTCCTAGAGGGCGAGGCGGAACTCGCGCAGCCGCTCGGCCAACCAGTCAAGGTTGGCGCGGGGTCCGAGATTCATGTAGTCGCGCCCGGTCACGGCGACCTGATCGCCCACGGCCGCATCGCCCACATCGGGTACGACGTGTCGCTCGATGCCGACAGCCTCGGCACCGCGATCCGCGAGTTCCTGGGCCAGCGCACGCGCACCCGCCGCACGCGAGGGGAACTCCGCCCATGGAGCAGCAAGCTTCGTGAGCGGCATCGTGCGCAGTCGGTCGACGACGCGGAGCAGTTCGCGAGGGGCGTCGTCGACCGCGGCAGCGTCGTGGGCCACCGGCGTCGGCGCCCTGACTACTCTCGCCCGGAGGCGATGATCGCGAAGAGACGCAGGAACTCGAGGTAGAGCCAGACAAGCGTGACGAGCAGGCCGAAGGACATGCGCCACGACTCACGCTCCGGCAGCCCCATGGCCACGCCCTGCTTGATCGCCTCGAAGTCGAGCATCAGGCTGAAGGCCGCGAGGCCGACTCCGAAGATGCACAGCAGCAGGCCGAGCGTGCCGACGCCGTAGAAGCCCCAGCCCCCGCCGACGCCGAAGATCGCCGCAATGAAAGACGCGATACCGATGAAGAGGTAGGACACCATCGCGACGAGCATGACCTTCATGAACTTGCTGGTGACCTTGACGATGCCTGTGCCGAAGAGCAGCAGCATGACGCCGAAGGTCGTGAAGGTCGCGAGGACCGCCTGGAGCACGAGGCCCTCGTAGTCGGAGGCGAGCGCGATCTGGTTGTACCAGTAACTCACCGCGCCGAGCATGATGCCCGAGACCGCGGCGTAGAGGATCGTGAGCGGCGGGCTCACCTTGCGCTTCATGGCGTTGACAAGGCCAAGCACGATCGTGGCGATCATCGCGCCGAAGACGAGGAGGGTGCCCACGCCAGGCATGGCCTCGGTGATCATCCAGCCCGCGAACGCCATGACGACCGCGATGCCGAACATGATCGCCGACTTGGCCATGACATCGGCGTAGGTGACGCGCTGGTCGACCGGTGCGGGGATCTGGACGCCTGAGTAGATGCCGGCATCGCCCGCGGACGGGGCGGACGCAGGAGCGGGTGCGGGGGCGCCCATCTGGGCGGAGGCCACGGCGCTGCGGCCCTCTTCGTAGGCGAAGCCAGACCCTGAGCGGCTGGCCTGGGCGGCGTCGCGGTCGATTCGGGCGAGGACGGGGTTGGCCGTCTGCATGGTGCTCCTCCTGCGCTGGTGAGGGATTCCCCCTCATGAAGCGGGCCCTCGCCCGCTTCCTCTCCACGGTAACCGATCCAGGGCCGGAAGCAATCCCTGCAGGGCGGGGGCCGCCTAGTCTGGTCCCGCCTCCGTAGTCCAATTGGCAGAGACGCCCGGCTTAAACCCGGTCCAGTGAGGGTTCGATCCCCTCCGGAGGCACGTCTGTTGCCGGGAGGGCCTGATCAGGGCTCACCCGCGAGGGCGCGTGCTCGCCCGAGGACGTCGTCGAGCATGCCGGGCGTGAGCCGGCCCGTGAAGGTGTTCTGCTGGCTGGGGTGGTAGCACCCCAGCAGCCAGAGTTCGGCAGGACCTGCCTCGCCTAGGCGAGCCTCTACGCCGTGGCCGAACTTCGGCCGGGGAGTGGGCACCGCGATGCCCGCCGCGGGTAGGTCGCGCAGGAGCGCAGTCCATGCGAATCCCCCGAGGGCGACGATGACGCGGGGGCGGCAGAGCTGGATCTCCCGCACGAGCCACGGCGCGCAGGCGTCGCGTTCGGCTGGAGTGGGCGCATTCCCGGGTGGCGCGCAGTGCACCGCGGAGGTGACGCGCACTCCGTCGAGTCGCTGACCATCCTCGCGAGACGTCGACGTCGACTGTGCCGCAAAGCCGGCGCGATACAGGGCGGCGAATAGCCAGTCGCCACTGCGGTCGCCGGTGAACATTCGCCCCGTGCGGTTGGCTCCGTGCGCCGCGGGTGCGAGCCCGACGACGAGGACGTCAGCATCGGGATCGCCGAAGCCGGGTACCGGCCGGCCCCAGTAGTCCTCCTCGGCGTACGCCGCCCTGCGCTCCCGGGCGACCTGCTCGCGCCACGTGACCAGACGCGGGCATGCACGGCAGTCGACGACTGCCCTGTCGAGCGCGGCGATGGTCGCGCACGTGGCGGCGACAGGGCTGGGATCGTCGAAACGTCTGGTTCGCGTCATGACTGCCTCCGCGATGCGCCGCGTGAGATCGGTGCCACGCCGGTACCGAGTGTGCACTTGTGCACACACATCGGGCCGAACTCATGCACACGAGTGCACATTCGATGAAATCGCACTGATCCGCAGGAGTCAGCGACGACCGTTGGCGACCTCGTCAGCGGAAGGGTCCGTCGAGACGACGATGGAGGAAGGAGAGCGTGCGCTCCCAGGCCAGCGCCGATGCCGAAGCGTCATGGACCTCGGGCCGGTCGTCGTTGAAGAACGCATGCTGCGTGCCGGCGTACGTCTCGACCACCGCAATCCCACCGTGGGCGGCGATCTCGTCGGCGTAGCGCGCGATGTCCTCGCCCGTCGACGGCAGATCCGCCTCGCACTGATGGACCAGCGCCTCCTTGCCGGCGTAGGCGCTCCACGCCGGGTGGTAGTCGGGCCAGGGCATGGCGGGGTAGAACGCCGCGGTGCAGTCGATGTCCGGGCTCACCGTGGGCGCGAGCAGCGCCAGTCCCCCGCCCATGCAGAAGCCCACGCAGCCCACCTGGGCGCTCGTGAGGAGTCCGCTGCGCACGAGGTGGTTGGCGGCCGCGGAGATGTCATCGCCTGCTTCTCCCACGCGCAGGCCCATCATGAGCTTGCCAGCCTCGTCGGGCTCGGTGGTGTGCGCGCCGCGGAAGAGGTCGGGGGCGAGGGCGACGAAGCCTGCGGCCGCGAGCCGATCCACCACCGACTGGATGTGGGGCACGATTCCCCACCACTCCTGGATGACGACGACGCCGGGACCACGCCCCGCGTCGGGGACGGCGAGATAACCGGTGAGGCCGTGCTGGCCGGAGGGGATATCGACGGTGGGCATGCGGGAAGCCTAGGAGGTCAACGCCGCGCGATCGACAGGCACGGTGCTGCCGCGGACGACGAGCGTCGTGGGCACGGTCATCTCCTCGGGGGCCGTCGTCTCGCGCCCGAGCATCCGACCGAGGAGGGCATCGGCTGCCATCCGGCCCATCTGCGCCACCGGCTGGCCCACCGTCGTGAGATCGAGGAGCTCAGCGAGCTCGTGGCCGTCGATGCTGGCGATCGCGATGTCCGTGCCCGGCCGGATTCCATGGCGCTGCAGCGCGCGGATCGCGCCAAAGGCCATGTCATCGGACATCACGAAGACGGCGGTGGGTGGATTGGGCTGCGACAGCAACGAGGTCATCGCCGACTCCCCGCCCGCCACGGTGAAGTAGCCGTAGGCCTCCAGCGAAGGATCCGGTGTGAGCCCCGCGCCTTCCATCGCCGTGACGTATCCGAGCGCGCGACTGGCCTGCGAGGTCGATGCCTGAGGCCGACCGGAGATGATCCCGATGCGCTTGTGGCCGAGATTGATGAGGTGCTGCGTCGCCATGCGTCCCGCGGCGGCATCGTCGATGCAGACCGATGGCACCCCGGGCCAACGTACGCCGATGAAGCTGGTGGGCAGGCCGATCTCGAGCATGTCGGCGATGGCCGGAGCATCGGTGGGCAGCGTCACCACGATGACACCGTCGACGCGACCGCGCAGTCGGCGCTCGGCCGGCAGGCCGGGGCTCGTCGCGGGATCGCCGACCTCGTAGACAAGCAGGTCGACATCGCTCTCCTGCAGCACGTCGCTGATGCCCGACAGCACGGTGGAGAAGAACCACCGGTCGATGAAGGGCGTGATCACCGCGACGGTACCGGTGCGTCCGCTCGCGAGCCTCGACGCGCTCGGCGAGACAACGTAGTCGAGTTCGGCGGCAACCCGGCGCACGCGCTCGCGCGTCTCGGGATCCACGTGGGGTAGCCCGCGAAGGGCGCGCGAGACGGTGGCGGTGGAGACCCCGGCCGCCTGCGCGACGTCGCGGATGGTGATCGACACGCTTCCCCTCCGCGCCGTGGACGCTGGGAAACAGCGCCGTCGGATTCTGTAACGGTCCGGCTCCGGTTCGGATACAGGCCCGGGCGGCGAGTGTACGGCGCTCCGCCGCGATGCCGCAATCGCTTACACGAAGTCGACGCAGGCGCCGGCCAGGCTCAGGCGTCGGCCAGGCTCAGGTGTCGGCCAGGCTCCGGGCCACCCCGTCGAGGATGTCCGTCTCGCTTGCCCTCACGGGTAGGCCCGTCCGCCTCACGATCGCCCGCAGCACGAGTGCCCCACCCCCGATCACGTCGACCCGGCCTGGATGCATCACGCTCAGGGTTGCGCGCTCCGCACGCGGCATAGCCAGCAGGCGGGCCGTCATGGCTTCGACCTCCTCGGGCGTCGCGACGAGGCCGTGGATGGCAGCGGGGTCGTAGGCGGAGAGGTCGTGCACGAGCGCCAGGACCGTCGTCACCGTTCCGGCGACTCCGATGAGGGACCGCGCCCGATCAAGGGGCACAACGAGCGCCGCACGATCGAGGGCAGCCTCCACGTCGGCCTCGACGCGAGCGATCTCCTCCGGCGTGGGCGGGTCTGCGTGCAGGTGCCGCTCCGTCATGCGGACGCAACCGATGTCGACTGACACCGCGGCCTCCACATCGACGGCACCCTCGCCGCGCCGGTCGCCGAGCACGAACTCGGTGGAGCCACCCCCGATATCGACCACGAGGGTCGGCATCGCGATGTCATCGACCGGCAATCCCTCGACCGCACCGCGGAAGGACAGTCGGGCTTCCTCCGCACCAGAGATCACCTCGGGCGCGATGCCGAGTCGCGCGCGCACTCCATCGACGAACGCCGAGCGATTGCTCACGTCGCGACTCGCGCTCGTCGCCACGAAGCGCAGGCGCTCGACGCCCAGGCCAGCGATAGTCGCGTCGTACGCGTCGCAGGCGGCGAATGTCCGATCGAGGGCTGCCTGCGAGAAGGCACCGGTTCGGTCAACACCCTCGCCCAGGCGCACGATCGTCATCTCGCGCACGACCTCCTCGAGGCGAGGTCCATCGACATCGGCTACGAGCAGGCGGATGCTGTTGGTGCCGCAGTCGATCGCGCCGACTCTCATGCGCCCTCCTCCTCGGCGAAGGCAGCATCGCCTTCGGCGCGGGCCACCGCGCACGAGTGGCCCGCCCACCACTCCCCCACGAGGGCCCGGGTCTCGTCGCCGAGCGGATTGACGCCCGGTCCCGCGGCCAGGGAGTGGGCGAGGAGCACGTGCAGGCACTTCACCCGGTCGGGCATGCCGCCTGCGGAGACGCCATCGATCTCCGGGACGTCACCGTGGGCGCTCCGCGCGTCGAGGTAATCGCCGTGTGCGCGAGCGTAGGCGGCGGCGAGCTCCGGATCGTCCACGAGACGGCGTTCCATCTCGCGCATGACCCCGCTGCCTTCGAGGCGTCCCACTGCAGATGCTGCGCGCGGGCAGGTGAGGTAGTAGACAGTGGGGAACGGAGTGCCGTCGGACAGGCGCGGCGAGGTGATGACGACATCGGGCTGACCGCACGGGCAACGATGTGCAATGTCGATGATGTCGCGTGGCTCGCGACCGAGCTGCCAGGCGACGGCGTGCCGATCGTCCGGCGAGATCACGACCGGTCGGCCTGGAGCGTGGAGTCCCACAGGCGGGAGTACCACGGCGACTGCTCGTCGGTGCGCTGCTCCTCGGGAACGATCGGTCGATCGTCCTCTCCGAGGACGACGTAGCCGACCTCTCCGGGGAAGACGAAGTGCAGCCGACTGCGCGCCTGTGCGATCACGAAGGCCGGGTCCTCCCAGTCCTTGAGTTCCGCACGCAACCCCTCGACGCGCTCGCGCGCCTGGGACACATCAGCCTCGAGCGCGGCGATCTCGGCCTGCTGCGAGAGCCAGGCCCGAAGCGGGATCGCCAGGGTGACGACCAGGGCCGCCAGGACGAGGACAAGGATGGCCGCCCGGCCGGTCAGAGTGGGACGGGCGCCGGACACCCGGTCATGATCTCACGCGGTGAGGCCGGAGCGCGGGAACGCCGCGGCGCCCGCGTAGCGTCCCGCGTCGTCGAGCTCCTCCTCGATGCGCAGGAGCTGGTTGTACTTGGCCACGCGCTCGGACCGCGCGGGCGCACCCGTCTTGATCTGTCCCGCGTTGACCGCCACCGCGAGGTCAGCGATGGTGGTGTCCTCGGTCTCGCCCGAGCGGTGGCTCATCATGCAGCGGTAGCCATTGCCCTGGGCGAGTGCCACGGCGTCGAGGGTCTCGGTGAGGCTGCCGATCTGGTTGACCTTGACCAGCAGCGCATTGGCCGCGCCCTCGGCGATGCCGCGGGCAAGTCGCTCGGGATTGGTGACGAAGAGGTCGTCGCCGACGAGCTGGACGCGGTCGCCGATCGCGTCAGTGCAGTGAATCCAGCCAGCCCAGTCATCCTCCGCAAGAGGATCTTCGATGGAGACGAGCGGGAAGTCCGCGAGCAGGCCTTCGTAGTAGCCGGTCATCCACTCGCTCGAGCGCGGGGCGCCCTCGAATTGGTAGGCGCCATCCGCGTAGAACTCGGTGGAGGCGACATCGAGGGCGAGCGCGATGTCGGACCCGACGGTGAGTCCCGTGCGCCCGATGGCCTCGACGATCAACTCGAGTGCCGCGCGATTGCTCGACAGGCTCGGTGCGAATCCGCCCTCGTCACCCAGGCCGGTGGCCAGTCCCTTCTCCTTGAGCACCGACTTCAATGAGTGGTAGGTCTCGGCGCCCCAGCGCAGCGCTTCGCTGAAGTTTGCCGCGCCGATCGGGGCGACCATGAACTCCTGGATATCGACGTCGGTGTCGGCATGCGCGCCGCCGTTGAGGATGTTCATCATCGGCACGGGCAGGACATGGGCATTGGGTCCACCGACGTAGCGGAAGAGGGGCAGCCCGGCCGATCCGGCAGCCGCGCGCGCGACAGCCAGGGAGACGCCGAGAATGGCATTGGCGCCCAGGCGCGACTTATTGGGAGTGCCGTCGAGGTCGCACATCACCTGGTCGATGAGCCGCTGCTCGGAGGCATCGATGCCGAGGATCTCCGGCGCGATCTCGTCCTCGACCGCTGCGACGGCGGCGAGCACTCCTTTGCCGAGGTAGCGGTCAGCGTCGCCGTCGCGTCGCTCCGCCGCCTCGAAGGCACCGGTGGAGGCACCCGAGGGCACGGCCGCGCGTGCGGCGGTGCCGTCGTCGAGGATGACCTCGACCTCGACGGTGGGATTGCCTCGCGAGTCGAGGATCTCGCGGGCGACGACGTCATCGATGCTGGCCATGCGAGGACCCTATCGACCCGTCAGGGCCGATCGACCAGGACCGAGCCTGTCAAAGACCCAGCACGGCTCGGAGGTGACGGGGGCCCAGCGATCCGTGGTCCAGGACGAGGTCGTGCAGCTGTCGGTCACTCCAATCGGGATGGAGCACGCGCAGGTCGTCGACGAGCTGGCGTACCCCGCGCCAGCCCACGAAGTAGGTGGGCAGTTGCGCTGCTGTGAGCAGCGCGCGCCGCCACTTCCCTGCTGCCTCGGCCTCTTCCTGGAAGCCGCGCCTTCGCAAGAGCTCGATCGCGGCAAGCTCGTCTATGTCGCCGCCGTGCACGCGCGCGTCGAGGATCGCATTGAGGGTCGCTCGCGCCTGCATCTTCAGTTGTTGCAGGCGCATCCGCAGGTGGGCGCGGGGGTCGTCGTCGGGTGCGTAGCCGCGGTCGGCGAGCAGCTCCTCCGCATAGACCGCCCATCCCTCGATGAAGACCCCCGAGGGTGCGAGCCGGCGGATGAGCGAAGTGTCGGCCGCGCGTGCCCGGGCCAGTTGCACCACGTGTCCGGGCATCGCCTCGTGGATGGCGAGGTCATGCAGGAGGTCGCCGTTGTACTCGCGCAGGAAGGACCGCACGCGCTCGGGAGCCCAGTCCTCGGGCGGCGGGGCGACCGCGACAAAGGTCCGCAGGGGCGCCTCTTCCAAGGCACCGGGTGCATCGCAGTAGGCGACGGCCACTCCCCGATGAATGCGGGGCATATCGCCGATATCGACAGGCTGATCGGGGAGCGTGAGGAGATCGCGGTCGCGCACGAAGCGCGTCGTCAGGTCGAGCGCACGACGGATCATCGGGACCACGGTGTCGCGGTCGACGTAGGCACGATCGGCAACGTCCGCCAGGGCCCGGCGCACGATGTCGGGAGAGCGCGCGGACTCGCCGAGGTACTCCGCGGCGACCTCGCGCATCCTCGCGTTGACGTCATCGAGATGCGCCTCCGCCATCTCGAGGACCTGCACCGGGGCGAGTTCCTCGTCAAGGTGGTGCCAGAGCGCCGCGGAGTAGAGCCGCACGCCGAGTCGTGGATCGCGACGAGACGACGGCAGTTGCTCCGCGAGCCATGACTGGTGGCTCTCGACGGCTTCGCGTGCGCCATCAACGGGCGCGGAGTCGAGCTCGCCCAGCAGGCGGAGCTCATCGAGGACGGCATCGAATCCGTCTAGCCGCAACAGGGCCGTCTCGACGTGGATGGCCGACATCTCCCGCAGCGTGTGGCGCGCAGCAGCGAGGAAGCCTGGCACCACACTCAATCGCTCGTGGGCGCTGCGCAGTCGCTCGCTGGGCGGCGCGAAGTCCCGGATGGCGAGCGCATGCAGTCCGCCGGCGGGATCCCACGCCAGCGGATCCCAGCGGTGGCGTCCGATCTCGGAGAGGTCGAAGGCCTCCGCTGCAAGGCGCGCACGCAGTACCTCGAGATCGACCTGCTCGTCGACCGCTAGTTGGAGATCGTCCACAGCGTCGATGCGCTCGAGAAGCGCATCGAGCTCGCGCACGTGTGCGTCGACAGCATGGTCGGCGAGGATCGGCAAGCGCCCATCGTGCTCATGCCATCCCGCATGGGTCGCGGCGACCGGGTCGAAGTCGAAGACCGCATCGCGAGCCTGCCCGGCCAGCACGGCGAGCTGCTCGGATGCGCTCACGCGCCCTCCGCCTCGCGGATGCGACCGGCCTGGCGGCGCACAGCATCGCGCAGCGCAGCCTCCGCGTCCCAGCCGCGCGCCCGACTGGCTGCGACCACCCCCAGCAGCAGGTCGCCGAGAGCCTCCTCGTCATCGACATCGGCCAACGCACTCCCGCCATCCGGGAGGGGCACCTCGAGGTGCTCACTGCGTGCGAGCACCTTGCTCGCGCGCAGGAGTGCAGGGAGCGCCTCCGGGATCCCCTCGGTGACGGACGCACGGCCCTTCTCCTGGGCTTTGAGCTCATGCCAGCGGGACTCCACCTGCTCAGGCGTCGTCACGGCCTCCCCGTCCGCGTCGGCGACATCCGTGACGAAGACATGCGGGTGGCGGCGTACCAGCTTGGCCACGATGTCCCGGGCCACCTCGTCGATGCCCCACGGATCCTCGGGGTCTTCCTCGGCGATGCGGGAGTGGAAGACCACCTGCAACAGCAGGTCGCCGAGTTCCTCGCGCAGGTCATCTCGCTCACCGGACTCGATCGCCTCGACAGTCTCGTAGGCCTCCTCGAGGAGGTACTCGGCGAGGCTGCGGTGAGTCTGCCGCGCATCCCACGGGCATCCGCCCGGGGAGCGCAGGCGATCCATGACGGCGATCAACTCGCTCAAGCCGTCACCTGACTCCGGCATGGAGTGAGCCTAGGGAGCGGGGAGGATCCCTGCGAGCGGATCCTCCACCTGCACGGTCGTGGAGAGGTCGCTGGGCAACGGGCCCACGGTGAGGGTGCCGCCATCCCAGGTGCCGAAGCGAGGGCTCACGGTGATGCCCTCCTGGACCCCGAAGCCGGTGACGTACTGCACGACAGCCTGCTGCTGCCCGTTGGGATCGGCGTCGGGTGCCAGGGCCGCACCGAGCTTTTGCACCTGCAGCGAGAGGACGACCTGGCCCTCGATGGCGTCGGCGGGGACATTGCTGTCGAGGTACGCCGCCTGGAGCGCCTCGGCGCCACCGAGCTGTGCCTCGAACTCGGCGATGGCACCGTCGATCTCACTCGCCGACACGGTGATGCCCTGCG
The DNA here is from genome assembly GCA_964476205.1 of uncultured Actinomyces sp. Lineage (GTDB taxonomy): Bacteria > Actinomycetota > Actinomycetes > S36-B12 > S36-B12 > Mxb001. The sequence continues at coordinate 11,764 of CAYYZU010000019.1, forward strand.
CGGTGGCGGCCTGCCCGACGAGCTCGGTGATGACCAGGCGCTGGAGCACTCCGAGGGTGAGCGCGGAGTCCGGGGTGCCAGCGGGGACGCCCCGCTGCACCTGGATCGCCTCGGTCTGGGAGGCGAGCGTGTCAGTGGAGATCTGCACGTCGCCGACGGTCGCCGCGGAGCCCGCTTCGCCGAGCCCGGCACATCCGGCCAGCGCCAGGCTGGCGACCAGCGCCACGATCCCTCGCCGCATCATCCTGGTCACGACGCTCCTGTCCCTCGCCCTGCGTTCACTTGCCCGTGCATGAGTGCTTGCGTTGGTGCCCGACTCACGCTGCGCCCTCCGGCGGATCGAGGATGTCGAGAACTCCCCGAACCCACTCCACGAGACCTTCGTCCGTGGTCGATCCCGCGGGCGGACGCGGCACCAGGATCGTACGGACCGCGGGCTTGACCAGCGTGCCCGGGTGCAGGCGCGTGAGGCGCAACTGCCGGGACTCGGGCGGGTCGACGGGGTGGAAGCGGACTCGGGGGCCGGCCATCACGATCTCGCCCACCCCGGCGGCGCGTGCGCGCACGCGCAGGCGTGCCACCGCCAGGAGGGTCTCGACCGCCCGGGGCGGGGAGCCGTACCGGTCCACGAGCTCCTCCGCCACGGCGTCGACATCGGCGTCGCTCACCGCTGACGCGATGCCGCGATAGGCCTCGAGGCGCAGGCGCTCCTCGGGCACGTAGTCGTGGGGAATGTGCGCATCGAAGGGCAGTTCGATCTTGACCTCGAGCGGTGCCGCATCCTCATCGCCGCGGGCGTGCGCGAGGGCCTCCCCGACCAGGCGCACGTAGAGGTCGAAGCCCACCTCGGCGATGTGGCCGCTCTGCTCGCCACCGAGGAGATTGCCCGAGCCGCGGATCTCGAGGTCCTTCAGCGCGATCTGCATCCCCGATCCGAGATCGGCGTGCTGCGCAATCGTCGACAGGCGCTCGTGCGCCGTCTCGGTGAGCGGGCGCTCCGGCGGATAGAGAAGGTAGGCGTAGCCGCGTTCCCGCCCTCGGCCCACGCGGCCGCGCAACTGGTGCAGCTGCGCCAGGCCCAGCGCGTCGGCGCGATCCACGATCAGCGTGTTGGCATTGGGGATGTCGATGCCGTTCTCGACGATGGTGGTGGCCACGAGCACATCGATACGGCGTTCCCAGAAGTCGAGCACGATGCGCTCGAGCTCATGCTCGTTCATCTGGCCGTGCGCCACGGCCACGCGAGCCTCCGGCACGAGGTCGCGCAGCCGGCTCGCGACCCGGTCGATGGACTCCACGCGATTGTGGATGAAGAACACCTGACCGTCACGAATGAGCTCGCGATGGATGGCAGCGGACACCTGACGATCGTCGAACGGACCGACGTAGGTGAGGACGGGGTGACGCTCCTCGGGAGGGGTCTGGATCGTCGACATCTCGCGGATGCCCGTGAGCGACATTTCAAGCGTGCGCGGGATCGGCGTCGCCGACATCGTGAGCACGTCGACGGCGGTGCGCAGCGCCTTGATGTGCTCCTTGTGCTCGACGCCGAAGCGCTGCTCCTCATCGACGATGAGCAGTCCCAGGTCCTTGAAGCGCACCTGCGGCGTCAGCATGCGATGCGTGCCGATGACCACGTCGACGGTGCCGTCCGCGAGGCCCTCCAGAGTCCGCTTCACCTCGCCATCGGTCTGGAAGCGCGACAAGGCAGCCACCTTGACCGGGAAGGGGGCGTAACGCTCCGTGAACGTGCGGAAGTGCTGCTGGACCAGCAGCGTTGTCGGCACCAGCACGGCCACCTGCTTGCCGTCCTGCACAGCCTTGAACGCCGCGCGCACCGCGATCTCGGTCTTGCCGTAGCCGACGTCACCGCAGATGACGCGGTCCATGGGCATGGTGCGCTCCATGTCGGCCTTCACCTCGTCGATGCTCGCGAGCTGGTCAGGAGTCTCGACGAACGGGAAGGCCTCCTCAAGCTCCCGCTGCCACGCGCTGTCGGGGGCGAAGGCATGGCCCGGGGTCGCCTGCCGCTTGGCATAGAGCCGCACGAGTTCGTCGGCGATCTCACGGACGGCACGACGCGCTCGCGCCTTGGTGCGCTGCCAGTCGGAGCCGCCCAGCTTGCTCAATGTGGGTGCCTCGCCACCGACGTAGCGCGTCACCTGGTCAAGCTGGTCGGTAGGCACGTAGAGCCGATCCGGCGGCTGGCCCCGGCGGGATGCGGCGTACTCGATGACGAGGTACTCGCGGGTGGCGTCGGCGACGGTCCGCTGCACCATCTCGACGTAGCGGCCCACCCCGTGCTGCTCGTGGACCACGAGGTCGCCGGCTGCGAGTTGCAGTGGGTCGATGCTGCGTCGACGGCGCGAGGGCATGCGTGCCGCATCGCGCACGGGTGACCGCTGACCGAAGAGGTCGGCCTCCGTGACGAGCGCGATGTGCCCACCGGGTGAGGCGAAGCCGCCCTGCCAGCGAGCGGCAGCCACGATCACGCCCTCCGCGGCTGCGTCACTGGCCGGAACGTCCTCGCTCCATGTCGCCGAGATGCCCTCGTCACGCAGGGATGCCGCGATGCGCTCAGCCGATCCGGGTCCCTCGGCGAGGAGGATCACGCGGTCTCCCGCTGCACGCCACGCGCGGATGTCCTCGAGCACCTCGGGCAGGCTGCCGCGACGGTCCGGGAGCGGTCGGGCATCGATGGCGATGTCATCCCCCTCCTGGGCGAAGGAGTCCGTGGTCCACACCGGCCCGCGTGCCCGCGCGGCTGATTCCACCTCGGCGACGGATCGGTACGCCGCGGCCGCGAGATCCAGCCCGTCGACATCGAGGGGCGTCGCCGCTCCGGCCGCCGCACCGTGCCACGAGGCTTCAAGGAACTCCAGCGAGGTGCGCACGAGGTCCTCGGCACGCGAGCGGATCCGCTCCGGATCGCACAGGAGCACGAGGGATCGCGCGGGGAGGACGTCGACCAGGAGCTCCATGCGCTCGGCGAGGACGGGAGCGAAGGCTTCCATCCCGTCGACGACAAGGCCCTCGGCCACGCGGTCGAGGACCTCCGCGGCGCGCGGATGTGCCGAGGCGAGGGCCCGTGCCCGCGTGCGCACCTCGGGAGTGAGCAGCAACTCGCGCGCGGGGTGCAGCTCGACCCGGCCCACGTGATGCCGCGATCGCTGGTCGGCCACCGCGAAGTCGCGGATCTCCTCGACCGTGTCGCCCCAGAGCTCGATGCGCACTGGGTGCTCGGCGGTCGTGGGGAAGATGTCGAGGATGCCGCCACGCACGGCGAACTGGCCCCGGCGCTCGACCAGGTCGACGCGGGAGTAGCCCCGCAGCACGAGGTCGGCCACGACAGCGTCCACGTCGATCTCGACGCCCTCGTCGAGGACCAGCGGCTCAAGGTCAGCGAGGCCGCCGACGAGGGGTTGCAGGACCGATCTCACGGGCGCACAGATCACGCGCAGCGGATCGCCCGCCTCCGGATGCACGATCCTGCGCAGAATCGACACGCGCGTGCCCGCCGTATCCGCTGCGGGGCTCAGCCGCTCGTGCGGCAGCGTCTCCCAGGAGGCGAAGACGACCGCGCTTCCGGCACCGAGCTGGTCCTCGACAGCGTCGGCGATGTCCTCGGCTTCTCTCGCGGTGGCGGTGACGACAAGGATGCGGCGCCCTTCAGGGGCGTCCACGGCAATCGCGCCGACGAGCGCCGGGCGCACTTCAGGGATCGCCGTGACATGGACGCCATCCACGCTGCGGACGGCACGCTCAACTGCCTCGGCGACGCCCGGGATCCCGCCGAGCGCCCGCGTGAGGCCCGGGAGCGTCACGCTCCGGCGGCGCGCAGCATCGCCGCGCGCAACTGCTCAGCGAAGTCAGGCAGCCCGACGAGCAGGTCGGTGACGTAGGGACGCTCGCGATTGAAGCTCACGGGACTGCCATCGACGTGGGACGCCGTGAGCCCGTGCGCGTGGGCGACCGCGAGCGGGGCGGCGACGTCCCACTCATAGAAGCCGGTGTCGTGCACATAGGCCTCTGCGCGACCGGAGAGGATCTCGTTGACCTTGGCGCCGACGGAGCCCACATCGACGACCTCGACGCCGAAGGGGTGCCCCTGCTCACGCAGGCTCGCATCCAGGGCAGCCACCACGTCGGCCAGAACGGCGGGGGGACGCGTGCGCGAGGCGACGATCCGGACCGGTCGATCCTGCGGCAGCGCCCGCGCGGGAACGGGCACGTCATCCGACCGGCGCGCGAGGCCCTGTGCGGGCAGGTCGACGGTGCTCGCGGTGAGCCGACCCCCGCCAGGGGCGGCAGGATCGGCGTTCCAGAGCACGATGTGGACCGCGAAGTCGGCACGGCCCTGGCCGTACTCCCAGGTGCCGTCGAGCGGATCGACGATCCACACGCGCTCGGCCCCCAGCCGGACCAGGTCATCGGCACCCTCCTCGCTGAGGACGCAGTCATCCGGTCGCGCCTCGGCGAGACGGGCCACGATGAGTTCGTGGGAAGACGCATCTGCCTTCTTGCGCAGGGCGTCGGCCGTCTCCTTGTCCTCCACAGGCCCGAAGCCCTCGCGCAGCTCCAGCAGCAGGCGACCTGCCTCTGCAGCGACGGTCGCGGACACCTCCATGTCGGTCGCACCGGCGAGGGATGTGGGAGTCATGGCGTGCCCTTCGGACGAGTCGGATATGCGGACTGCTCGATCTAGTCGGAGTTGAACCTATTCTGCGCCACGGCGACACCATCCTCGATAACGCACTCGATCGCGTCGTCGGCGCGATCGATGAGCAGGGCGAGTTCGTCACGCTGCCCCGCAGCGAAGGCCTTGAGGACGTAATCAGCGGGGTCCTGCCGGCCAGGGGGTCGACCAATGCCGACGCGAATCCGGATCGTGTCGCCGGTGCCGAGGGTCCTACGGATGCTGCGCAGGCCGTTGTGGCCGCCGTCGCCGCCGCCCTGCTTCACGCGCAGGGCACCGAAGGGGATGTCGAGTTCGTCATGGACGATGACCGTCCGCTCGACGGGCACGTCGAAGTGCTGTGCCAGGGCCTTAACAGGGCCGCCCGACTCGTTCATGTAGGAGCGCCCGCGTGCGAGGACGACGCGATGCCCCTGCCACCGTGCGTCGAAGACATCGCAGCGGGTGTAGCGATCGGACTTCAGGCGGCCACCCCATCGATCGGCCAGTGCCTCGACAGCCATGACACCGACGTTGTGACGCGTGGGCGCGTACTCCGGGCCGGGATTGCCGAGCCCCACGACCAGCCAGGCAGGCATGGCGTCGCTTCCCTCCTCGCCGCG